>CAKRNI010000282.1 GCA_934370915.1 uncultured Lachnospiraceae bacterium | reverse complement strand
ATCAACATATCCCACAATTTTAATTGATCTGTAAGAGGATCCGCCACATTATTTCTTAAAAGCTGAAAAGCTTTTAAGATACATACCTTTTTCATGGCTGTATCTCCCCGAAACGAATACTTCGGATCATATTCCCTCATCTTCCCTCACAAAGACATAAACTTTTCCGCAACACTCCCCACATCCGTATTCTTCAGATAGACTGCATTAAATTCATGAACCCCCGTCAATGGCGGGCAGGTAAATTCCGCAAGATCAGCGGCATCTTTTGTCACTGCCTGATATAAAAAACTGACCCCATATCCATCACTCACCAATGACTTAATGATCTCAAAAGAGCTGATGCATGCCTGCTTTCGAAAAGCCTCCACGGTGAATCCCATATTCTGCAGCTCCCGTTCGAAGATCTTTCTCGTGCCCGATCCCTTTTCGCGAAGAATAATACGTTCATCAAGCAATTCCTGTATACTTACCGTCTTCCCCGCAAAAGGATGCGACTTTGCGCATATCCCGATATAAGGCTCATTTCGAAACAACGTCCAGTCGTAATGCTGCTTGTTAAAAATTCCCTCTAAGACCACAAAATCAAGCTCACCATGATCCAGCAGTTCCAGCAAATGCTCCGTATTGTCCACAAGGAACTCAATCTCATTTTCTGAAGACATCAGAAACCTCTTAATATTCGGGAGAAGAACATACTCACCGATCGACTTGGTAGCACCGATTCGAAGAAGTCTGGAAGGCTGCTCGCAAAATCGTTCCATGAGTTTTTCCTCGTTGTAACGGAGCGTTTGAACATACTGCTCCAGGATCTCACCCTGCCGCGTCTTATGCAGATGCCTGTTAGAATAGGTGAACAACGTCACGCCATACTGCGCCTCCAGCGCCTGGATATGCTTGCTGACTGCAGGCTGGGATAGATTCAATAATTCCGCGGCACGCCCATAATGCATCGTATCACAGAGCGTGAGAAAAGATTCAAGACGCTGCTCCATTTTGTACCTCCGATCAATAACAATTAGGAATCATTCTATAACTTTCTATGCCTTTATTTTATCAATAAACCAATATAAAATAAAGCAGAAATTAAAAGCAGAAAGGAAATCTAACAAATGCTAAAGAAAATCACGACCTTGATTCCCGGAACCATACTGGCGCTAGGAATCGCTATTGCCGCAAAATGGCTGGAAGATCTCGAAAGTAATGCCGGACTACACATTATTGGTGCGTCGGTGATCGCACTCTTTATCGGTATGGCTGTCAACGCGTTTTATCAGCCCACAAAGACAACTGCTCCAGGAATTAAATTCACATCAAAAAAATTGTTAAAATTCGCGATCATTCTCCTCGGCGCCAGTCTGAACATCCGTACAGTCCTGACCGTAGGAAAATTTTCCCTGACCGTGATGGTGTTTACACTGGCAACCTGCTTTGGTTTAGGAACATTGATCGGAAGGGCATTAGGGCTCAACTGGAAAACCAGCAGCCTGATCAACGCTGGCACAGGCATCTGCGGAGGCTCCGCGATTGCTGCAATTGCGCCGGTGATCGAAGCTGACGATACCGACATTGCATATGGAATGTCTGCTACCTTTTTATTTGATACGGTCATGATCGTAGTATTCCCGCTTCTTGGCCACTGGATGGGACTCTCAGACGCCGCCTTCGGTCTTTGGGCCGGAACAGCTGTAAACGATACCTCCAGCGTCGTGGCGACCGGCTATGCTTTCAGCGAAGCCGCCGGAGACTTCGCAACCATGGTCAAACTGACCCGGACCTTATCGATCATACCTGCAGTTCTTGTATTTGCCGCTGTAAATCTTCACCTGAAAAAGAAGCAAAGCATACACGCCAGTGGGATTGACGTCAGCATCCGCTCCATCTTCCCATGGTTTATCCTTGCCTTCCTAGCTATGTCCATGATGACCAGCCTCGGCATTCTTCCAGCAGAACTGATCATCTGTCTGAAAAACATCAGTAAATTTTTAATGGTTGCCGCCCTTGCAGCCATCGGTCTGAACACAAGCTTCAGATCCCTGTGCCGCTCAGGTGCCAAACCAATGCTGCACGGCTTCATCGTCTCTCTCCTGGTAGTACTCGTAGCCATCACAGTCGAATACGTGATTGGAATTGCCCCATACGGAACACTCTAATCCTGAACTACATCACCTTATAATCAGATTCCCGAGAGTTTCCCGCGCTATCCTAAAACAATTTATCTTATCTTCTCATCAACCCACAGTCCCGCCGCGCCTCCGGCCGCGGCCACGCCTGGATTTCGGGAGCTGGTTTCCTCTTAGCTCGCGGAAGAATGCGTTGGAGGACAGAGGACACTTGTTTGAGCCGCAGGCGAGTTGTGTCCCCTGTTCTCCGCCCTTAGCATTCTTCCGGGTGCTTAGAGAAACCCTCCCGCAATCCCCAAGTGGCCACGGCCGGAGGCGCGGTGGGGCGTGCCCCTCACCAAGTTGAGATTCCTTTCTACCTATAATCACACCTCTGACACTGCCCCATCCGTTTTTCCTCATCCTCTTTATAATAGATCCCAGCCCACCGGCAGATACTCTGCAGAATCGGCACCACCGACTCCCCCTTCTCCGTCAGCGAATACTCCACCCTTGGTGGAATCTCGTCATACGATTTTCTCTGCACGATCCCATCCACGATCAGATCCTTCAAAGCCGCTGCCAAGACCGCGTCCGTAATATTACACATCTCTTTCCTGAGTTCACTGTACCGAAGCGTTCCTCCCGCCGCCAGCACACAAATGATCCGGGATTTCCACTTCCCTCCAAACACCGTCAGGCCATATTCTAACGGGCACCTGATATCATCATCCAGTTTTTTCTTATACTTTGACATAAAATTATCCCCAGTCTTTT
>CAKRNI010000281.1 GCA_934370915.1 uncultured Lachnospiraceae bacterium | reverse complement strand
AGCGCCGATGATATTCCGCGTATCTTTAAGGAAGCTTTCTATATCGCCTCCACCGGACGAAAGGGACCGGTCCTTATCGATATTCCCTGCGATGTCCAGATGGACCTCTTAAAGAAATCCTTCGACTACACATCTGAGGTCAATATCCGCGGATACAAGCCAAGTACAAAGGGAAACAACCCGCAGATGCACAAGGTAGTCGCCGCGATCAACAAGGCGAAAAAGCCGCTGATCTGTGCCGGCGGCGGTGTTATCCTCGGAAACGGCGAGGAGTGTGTCCGCCAGTTCTGTGAGAAAAACAATATCCCGCTTGTAACAACGATGATGGGCATCGGCGTTATGCCGAAAAACCACCCGCTGTACTTCGGAATGCTGGGAAATAACGGAAAACCGTATGCAAACCGTGCAGTGGCAAACAGTGACCTTCTGATCATTGCCGGCGCGAGGATCGCCGACCGTGCCGTTCCCAAACCGGAAAATCTGGAACAGCAGGTCAATATCATCCACATCGATATCGATACCGCCGAGATTGGCAAAAACCTCGGACCTACGATCCCGCTTGTCGGTGATATCAGGAGCATCTTCGATCGTCTGCTGCAGGAGAATATTTCCATCGATACCTCAAACTGGATTGAGACACTTCAGGATATCAAAAAAAGTACGGTAGACCACCGTGTCTTCAGTGATAAGCTCGTAAATCCGATGCTTTTAGTCCAGCATCTCTCTGAGAAGATGGACGATGACGCGATCTATGTTGCAGATGTCGGTCAGAACCAGCTCTGGTCTGCCGACAACTATGTGATGAAGAACGGCCGTTTCCTTACAAGCGGCGGTATGGGAACCATGGGCTACTCAATCCCGGCCGGAATCGGAGCGAAGATGTGTACGCCGGACAAACAGGTCGTCGTTGTCTGCGGTGACGGTTCCTTCCAGATGTCCATGTACGAGCTTGGAACCATCGCGGTAAACAAAGTCCCGATAAAGATCCTTGTCATGAGAAACCACTATCTCGGTCTCGTCCGTGAGCATCAGGAAAAGACTTACAAAGAACATTATTTCGGTGTCCAGCTCTACGATTATCCGAAATATGCGGAGATCGCCGCTGCCTACGATATGGACTACTTCCACTGCGACAGCAACGAGACTCTCGACGCAGAACTCGACCGTTTCCTCGCCTGCGACAAGGCCTGCATCATGGTCTGCGAAGTCGACAGCCACAACAACACAAAATAAGGAGAACGCAAGATGAAAGGGATTTTTTCTGTACTTGTAGAAAATAAAGACGGTGTTCTCTCCCAGATATCCGGTCTTTTCGCGAGAAGAGGCTTCAACATCGACAGTCTGGCCGTGGGCGAGACGGAACGCCATGATATTTCCAGCATGACCATCGTCTCCACCGGCGACCAGCGCACTGTCGATCAGATTGAGAAACACTTAAACAAGAAACTGGACGTGATCAAAGTCCGCCGCCTCGAGGAGACCCGCAGCGTCCTCCTGGAGATGATGCTCATCAAAGTCTCCTACTCCGCGACAAACCGCAGCTCCCTGATCGAGCTCTGCAGCGTCATGGGTGCCAAGATCGTCCACGTCTCCCCGAAGAGCATGGTCATTGAGTTCCATGCCGCACCGGATGTGATCACAGATTTCATTGAACTTGTGAGAAGCTTTGGTATTCTGGAGCTTCAGCGGACGGGTACGATCTGTATGTCGAAAGACTGAGTATCAAAGACCTGAAATTGTTTGCCGTATATTTTTCGTCAAACAATTTCAGGTCTTTTCTAATTGAATCAATTATCACAATAAACTTTGTTTCTCTTCTTACCCGCGCTCCGCCACAAATTTCTCTACTTCCTCATACTCCGGAATACTCGGAGCCGCGCCGTTCCGGCTTACGGCGATGGCACTGGCGGCACTTGCCGTTTTCAGAATCTCCGGAATCTCCCTTCCTTTTGTGATTCCTGACAGGAAATATCCACAGAAGGTATCTCCAGCCGCAGTGGTATCCACCGCTTTTACTTTATAAATATCCTGTTTGAAGCACCGGGTCTTATCAAAATACCAGGACCCTTTTTCTCCAAGCGTTAATACAAAAGCGGCATCCGGATATTTCGCCTTCAGCTTCTCCATGATCTCTTCCGGTTCTTCACTCTCCGCTCCGGAAATTTCTTTTCCCTCGATCTCATTGAGGATAAAATAGTCCACCAGATTCATCGGGATTGTTTTCAGATTCTCGTTGATCGGGGACGGATTCAGCGCGACCTTCGCTCCGGCCTTCTTCGCCGTCTCAGCTGCATATCCCACATTGGAAATTTCGTTCTGGAGAAGGACGATATCTCCCTCTTCCACCGCTTTTACCGCTTCGTCGATCATTTCCTTCGATACGGAATCGTTGGCTCCGCCGCAGATGATAATATTGTTCTGTCCATTCTGATCCACCTGGATCACCGCGTGGCCGCTGGCTCCGGAAAGACTCTTTGTACCTTCCGTATGTACCCCGGACGCCTTGAGAACATCTAAGAGCATTCCCCCGTCCGCTCCAACAGCGCCCACATGATGCACTTCCGCCCCGGAACGTGCCAGAGCGATAGACTGATTTAATCCTTTTCCACCGCAGGCCTCCGCATACGTTCTCGTCTTGATCGTCTCACCCGGTCTTACAAAGTGATCCACTCCATATACACGGTCAATATTCAGAGATCCAATATTTAATACCTTCATATTGCTTCTCCCTTTCCAAAAGATCCCCCAGAATAACTTCCGGGGGATCTCATTTTTACATTTTATAAAGATTTAACCTTACGCTTCGCGTCAGTCAGATCCTATTTGTAACCTTTCTCATGAAGAGCAGCCTGTGCAGCAGCAAGTCTTGCGATCGGTACACGGAACGGTGAGC
>CAKRNI010000280.1 GCA_934370915.1 uncultured Lachnospiraceae bacterium | reverse complement strand
TTGTTTGTGTCTCCGAATTTCAGTGTCGCGTTTTCTCCGTTGTAGATATCGTCGGCACCGTTTCCGGCATGGTTATTATAGATGCTTGCTCCACTGAAAATCTTTGCATTACCCATATTGTAAATACCACCGCCGTACTTTCCAGCATGGTTATTGCAGATGTAAGTAGATGCAGGTAATTCAATCGTTCCCTTGTTGTAAATTCCTCCGCCATTGTTTTTTTCACTATTTTCTAAGATTTCTAAATTGACATTTTTTTTGAATGTCATCGTACCATAATTCTCAAGTGCATTTCCTTTATTTCCATTCATGGTGATTTTCGCACCACTTTCTACCGTACCTGCAGAAAATGATTTTTGCGCTCTCATTCCTCCAGAAGTTTCCTTCTGAGAGTTTTCATTGATATTCCACGCAGATGTTCCATCCATGGTCATTTTTCCATAAAAGGTCACCCCGTAATAATTATTTTTATTACAATCAACACTTGAATTGTCTTTTATTGTGATATTTCGTGCCGACATACCATGTGCTCCGTTTTCGGAAATATCAACGATAGCATTTTCCAGTATATAATCAGCACCGTTACTCGCATTTCCTCTGTTTCTACTATTAATTAATGTTGCATCATTTACAGTGATCTGCATTGCAGCAGTGATTCCACCTCTACATTTACTCACCGTTAATTTTGATTTTTCTAATATATTTAATTCGGAAGTATACTTTTTCCCATTATCGTTAACATCTGCAGAAAAACCATTTCCTGTATAGTTGCCTACTTCCATCTCAGTGTTTCTTAAGTTTACTTTCGATCCTTCATGGTAATAAATACCTGTATTAGGAGCCGCTGGATGTTTTGTATTCATAAATACCTTAGAATCATTAAAATTCAGCACACAATTAAAGTTTATAACTACCGCTGCCCAAGGATAACCCTCACCCATGACTGTAGGCGTTCCTTCATTTGGATCTATCTCTACCGTACAATTGTTAAATGTAAGTTCCCCCGGTTTGTTAGCCTTAGCAATGTAGATTCCTTTCGTATTTGCTGTCAGTGTATGACCATTACCATTGATCGTCAACTGACTGCCAGCAAGTCCAATTCCTTTTTCCGTTGAACTGTCAGATAAGAGTTCAATCGTATCTCCATCTGAAAATTGAGCCATCGCTTCATCAAAGGTTTCGTATTCCACACCAGCTGCACTTCCGGCTTTTGTCAGTTTAACATTGGCAAAGCTCATAACCGACATTCCCGCCGTCATCGCAGTCGCTGCCAGACAGACCATGAAAACCTTGTTCATTTTCTTTTTCATTTTCGATCCCCTCCATGTCAATTTATGTCGAAAAAAGCGCCGTTTTCACTCTTTTGTGAACCGGCGCATTTTTTCCATCATTCTTCCGGTTCTGTTACCCGGTGTCCGCGGACAAGGAGCCTGTGAGTATTTACCCCGTACGGAGTACAGGTATAAAGCGTCACAAGGTCTTTTCCGTTCTGGATATAAAGTTCTTCCGTCTCTTCCGGGAGTGTTACGAGGATCTGATCCACCTCATACGTGAATGTCTCGTTTAAGACATCCAGAGTGAACCGATCCCCCACTTCCAGTTTATCCAGGTCGGTGAACAGCTTCGCCTTCACAAGACCGTTATGGGCGGCCAGCACACAATGGGTATTTTCACCTCCCACCGGCAGGCTTGTCCCATACCAGAAGCCGGCGCCCGACTGAAGCGCCCGCTCTTCCGTTCCGTGGTAAATGGGAATGTGGACCCCGATCTTCGGAATGTCCACATATCCCATCATCCCTGTTCCCCATGGATCCAGAAGGTGATCAAGCTCCTCCCGTTCCTCTGCGGGAACCAGAAACTGTTCCTCTTTCTTTGCAAGTCTTTCATTGTACTCTCTGGCCGCCTGAATCATTCCTTCGCAGTCGATCCCCTGAAACCGGTCATACGCCGCAATCGCCTTGTTGAACTGATACTGATAGTACCAGTCACAGATATGCGGGTACAGGAAAATTCCCAGTCCCAGAAGAAATATGACTGCTATGAGGATCCCGCGCCCGGTGAGCCATGAAGGTTTCCTGCCGGAATTACCGGATCCATGCTCCATTTGCGTCTACCTGATATCCATCCGGTGTTGTGGTGTTCGCAAGCATTGCGCCAAGTGTTCCCTTGTCGGATGCTGTGTTGAAGTAATACCACTTGCCGTCGATCTCATGCCAGCCGGTGTACATGCGTCCTCTTGTGTTGTCGTACTGAGTATGGAGATAATACCAGTTGTTGTTCCGGTATAACCAGCCGTCTTCCATCCAGCCGTCTACATCAAAGTAGTACCAGTCGGAGCGGCCGTTCCATGTGAGGTATACCCACTCATCATGCGGGAATGTACCGTCATCATAGCAGAACCACCAGCCGTTTAATCTCCAGGTTCCTGTTGCGTCGCGGTAGCCGCCCTTTGCCTGAATTGCTGCGTCTGTGTAGTATTCCGGACGGTCAAAGTCGATGGCAAATCCGTAGGTGTAGAAGCCGTAGATCGTATCACCGATCTTTAAGTACTCGTTGGACGGAAGTCTTCCGTTGTCCTCCGTGAACTCGCCGCCTTCTAAGATCCAGCGTCCGGACTTACCTGCTGCGTTTGTGGCTTTGCCTCTTGTGGAAGTGCCATAGTCATAATCGCTGTCATCACTGTCACTGCCGCTTGATCTCCACCTGTAGGTGATCGTGAAGGTCGTTCCATCTTTTCCTACAACATATCCAACCGGGAACTTATCCCAGGTCTGATCGCTGTAACTGCTGCTCTTTCCCCTGGATGCTGGAATATCCGCAAGTGTGAGCTTCGTTCCAACCTCAAAGGTCTTTGTGAGTTCTGTCTGACCGTTCTCTGTAAATGTTCCGTTTACTACAACGAACTTGATTTCGGT
>CAKRNI010000279.1 GCA_934370915.1 uncultured Lachnospiraceae bacterium | reverse complement strand
TCCGGTGATGGTCATCGGCTTCGCCCCGCCGCTCTACCCGGCATACCACAGCGACCAGATGGCCGGAAAAGAGGGCGTCGGAAGCTGGCAGTTCAGAAAGATCAGAAAAGCGTCTGAGGCAGCCGGATGCAAGGTGAAAAAAGTCCACTACTTTACAGGAATCTCCGACCTCAGCTACTGCGGCACCTGCGGGGACATGGACTTTTCCGGCTACGCCGCCGAGACTCCGCTCTGGGGCGGCAGCTACCAGGTCGATTTCGATGAGATTGGAAAATTAAACATTCCAGCCGTCCTCATGGGCCCCTGGGGAAAAGATATCCACAGGAGAACGGAGCGGGTAAACCGAAAGAGCCTGCTTATGGAGCTGCCGGAGATCCTGCATACGTTGATAGAAAATATGTAAGAGCGGGCAGATGGTGTAAAGCTGGAGGATGTTGATCCATCTGGATATTTCATTGATGAAAGAAAGTAAATGAATGCCAGGGCACGCTGCAGCAATTAATTTTCAAAAGAATAATACAAAAGAATAATATCAAAGATAAATGACATTATTCCGGATATAATTGACAAAGTTCTTAAAAATGGGATACACTATGTATATGAAAAACATACATGGAGGTATCCCATTTTATGATTGAAATGATCACGGTAAGAGAGGCGGCAGAGCGTTGGAATATAACAGAGCGGAGAGTCTCGACTCTCTGTAAAAACGGAAAAATTGCCGGGGCGGAAAAACAGGGAAACCGATGGATGATTCCGGCTGATACGCAGAAACCGGTGGATCAGCGGATCAAGACTGGTGCTTATCAGAAAAAAGATCGTGGAACGAGATTGCCGCTGCCGATCGGAGTCTCCAATTACTGTCTGGCATCATCGGAATACTATTATATCGATAAGACAATGATGATCAGGGATTTTATCGACGAGCGTCCAATGGTGACGCTGTTTACCCGTCCGCGTCGTTTCGGCAAAACTCTTAATATGGACATGCTGCGCACCTTTTTTGAAAAGAGTGACAAGGATACCTCTGTTTTTTTCCAGAATAAAAAGATCTGGTCCTGTGGGCAGAAATATCGGGATTATCAAGGCAAATATCCGGTGATCTTCCTGACCTTTAAGGACGTGAAATTCAACACCTGGGAGGAGACCTTCGCCGCGATCAGGGATATTTTTGCGAAGGAAACCCAGCGCCACAGGGAGCTTCAAACCAGTGAAAAATGTGACGGGTACAACAGAAAAATCTATGAAAAGCTGGCAGCAGGAAAGGTCAGTGAAGTGGAGCTGGCGTCGGCACTGCTTGACCTGTCAGCGATGCTCCATAAGCATTACGGTATTGCGCCGATCATCATCATTGATGAGTATGATACTCCCATTCAGCAGGGATACATGAAGGATTACTACGATAAAGTCATACAGTTCATGAGAAATCTGTTTTCGGGTGGCTTTAAGGACAATCCCCATCTGTCCTTCGGCTTCCTCACAGGCATTCTGCGGGTGGCGAAGGAAAGCATTTTCAGCGGGATGAATAATCTGTCCATCAATTCTGTACTGGATAATAAATACAGTTCCTACTTCGGCTTCACTGCCGATGAGGTCATGAAAATGGCAGAATATTATGGTGCTGCGGATAAGTACGATGAGATATGCCAGTGGTATGATGGATACCGTTTCGGTAAAACAGAAATTTTCAATCCATGGTCGGTGGTCAACTATTTCAGCAATGAGTGTGAACCGAGACCATTCTGGGTGTCCACGGGCAGCAATGATATTATTGGTCAGGTGCTGGCGGAGGCTGACGAGGAGATCTATAACCGGCTGACATCATTGGTCAATGGCGGAACATTCACCACATTTATTGATACCGGCGTGATCTATCCGCAGATCAGAAGTAATCCGTCTACTATTTACAGCTTTCTGCTCGTAACCGGTTATTTGAAGGTGCTGAAAACGACACCGTCTTTCAGCGGCGATTTTATGTGCGAGGTTTCGCTGCCAAATCGTGAGATCTCTCTCGTGTATAATAAGGAGATCCTGCAGAGACTGGAAAACATGATCCCGCAGTCTACAGCTATCTCCATTCAGGAGGCTATCTTTTCAGGGGACAATGAGCGGCTGAAAACACAGATCCAGACTTTGCTGACCCAGTCGGTGAGCTCCTTTGATACTGCTGGGGAAAACTTTTATCATGGTTTTATTCTTGGCGTGTGTGCTTTGATGGGAGGTGCCTTTGTGACTTCCAACCGGGAATCCGGTGACGGGCGTTATGATATTCAGTTAAAGCCTGTGAGAGAAGGACTTCCGGGGATTCTGATCGAGTTGAAAGCGGAGAAAAACTGCAGTGATGAGAAGCTGAAGAAGCTGTCAGAAACTGCGCTGCAGCAGATCAATGACAAGAAATATGATACAGATCTGACAAACGCCGGAATCAAAACCGTCTACAAATATGGTGTCGCCTTTAGCGGAAAACGGGTCGAAGTGACGGTTGGATGATTCACTGCGAAAAATGCTGTTTAGAACAGCTGGAAGAATGAACTGCGGTGCGTTGTTTTTCTACAGAAAAATGTTCTGAAAAAGTAAGAGAAAAGATAAAACGCCGCAATGTTTTTCTGATATACTCCTCATATAAAAAGAATGTGTCCCGGTATATTCAGGTGTCTTGCGCGGTCGCCTGCGAGAGCCTGCATCTTCGCAGTAAATCCGCATATCTGCGGACAGGGGACTCAGGTTTTGGACTGTGGAAAACCATATGCAAAGCAGAGGAGGAATTCGTATGAAGAAAAGAACATTGGCAGCGGCGGGATTATCGATGATGATGGCGCTTTCC
Source organism: uncultured Lachnospiraceae bacterium (assembly GCA_934370915.1). GTDB lineage: Bacteria > Bacillota > Clostridia > Lachnospirales > Lachnospiraceae > Pilosibacter. The sequence continues at coordinate 95 of CAKRNI010000279.1, read as the reverse complement.
CTTGCGGGGTGCAGCACGAGCGTGTCTGTGCCGGATACCGTGAAGGTCGAAAATGTGGGAGACAGCTCGGACGGAAAGATCACCATGGACAGCAG
>CAKRNI010000278.1 GCA_934370915.1 uncultured Lachnospiraceae bacterium | reverse complement strand
CGCAGGAGGGCGCTGAGGTAAATGGAAATAAGATTTATCATGTATCTGAAATATTAAGATATGCCTGCGCTATTATTTTGGCAATAGCAGTGTGGCGCAATGGGGTTAAATGACAGTGATTAAATAATAGTTGTAATATAAAATGCTCCTTTCTCCCAATTACAGGATTGTTTTGGGAGAAGGGAGCATTTTGTTGAAAAAAGTTTATAAACTCAGGCACACAAGAGGCAGCGTGACGATCGAGAACAGGGTCGTTATGAAGATCATGCCTGCAGCGTAGTCGCCGTCGGAGTGCTGGGTTTCGGCGATCATGGCGATGGAAGCCATGGAGGGGAGGGCGCAGAGGACGCTGAGAGTGACGGCGATGCTGCGGTCGATGGACGGGATGTGGTGCATTAATGTATAGAAAGCAATGGGCAGCAGGACCATTTTTATGAGAACTGTCGCGTAGATCTCCCTGCATTTTAAGTAATTCCGGATCTTGATATAGCAGAATACTCCGCCGAGATAGATCATTGCCAACGGAGAAGCGGCGGAACCGGTTTTTGCGAGGGCGTTTACCACCGCGGCAGGAAGTTTGATGCCGGTGAGGACGAGGAAAACGCCTGTGGTGATGGCGATGGTTGCCGGATTGATCATTTTTATCAGCCGTTTTGAGAGTGAAACAGAAGTTTGGCTTTCCGGCGGGGAGGTCAGGTCTAATCCGATGGTCCATAGCACGAGCTGGTCTATCACCGTGAATACGGCGATATAGATTCCTCCCTGTTCCGGGTATAGCGCGAGGATGATCGGAATCCCCATGAATCCGCAGTTTCCGAACATGCTGCATGCGCGGTAGAGATTCTTATGTTGTGCATTCAGCCGCAGCAATTTCGACAGCGCGGCTGTGACCAGATAGAGAACCAGATAGAACACTGCGGTGAGCAGGAGAATCACTGTGGATGAAAGAAACTGCTCCTTTGTTGCGCCGTTTATCGCATTTGAAAAGATCAGCAGAGGGAGCAGGATTTTTGTGACGCACGAGGACAGGGCGCCTAATTTCTCACGGTTCAGCACATTTGTCTTGACGGCGATGATCCCGATCAGGAGATACACCACGAAGACCTCAACCTGTTCCAGTATAATCGAAAAATAATTCATTACAGCACCTCCAGGCGGACAGGGGTGTCCGGCCTTTGCAATATGAGTCATTCATTTAGAAGTTTATCTTCATAGAATTCAATTTTATTATAGAGGTATTGTTGAAAGATTTCTATCATTAAAAGAAATATATTGATATTTGTTGTGGCGATGGTACATATGATGCGGGGAAAATCTTCATCGGCAACAGAAAAATGTCCATCATTCCGGGTGAAAATGACGGAGATAACGATGAAATGAAGGAATTAATCGAACATAGCAAAAAAATGACTTCCGGTACTTAGGAAATCCGGAAGTCATTTTTTGCTATGTTCTTTTATTTTACGCGAATTTTGCTTTTAATGTTCTGATCGCCGGGGACTGTACGAGGATCGTGTAGGCTACGCCGCCGAGAACGATTCCTGCGAGAGTCTGCATGGACAGGGTGAACATTTCGCCGAAAGCAACGACTGTGCCGTAGAGCGGGATCTTTACTAAGGTGTAGCCGATAATGTGGGCGATGCCGCCTACGATGGCACCGACAAGCCAGGAATATTTAAAGTTCGGAAGAAGCTTGTAGGCGATAGTTCCGGCGATGAACGCCCAGAGTCCTTTTAATACCATGGTCGGGAGTACCCATACCGCGTAGCCGCCGAGAAAATCGGAGAGACCTGCGCCGATGGCACCGGCGAGGACGCCGCGTCTTGTGCCGAATAAGCAGACGGTCAGGATGATCATGCAGTCGCCGAGGTGGGTGTAGCCGAAGGCGGAAGGAATTTTAAAGAAATATGTTCCGACGAAGACCAGGGCGCTCATCAAGCCGATGATGGAGATGTCGAGGGTGGTGTCCTGGGATGAGTGGTTTTTCATAGGGGTGTCCTCCTTGAATACAATAATTTCAAATTTTTAATAAATTTAAATAATTCAAACACATACAACAAAATTCTGTGATATGCAGATGAAAAACTTTTGGCAGGCTTGAATGAAAAGGATTTGGCTTTTCGAAGTCGAAATTTCAGTGACACAATTTAAAAAATTGCTGTAACATTTACCCACTGTTTCTGCAGTGGATACAAAAACTTCTATTTTAATCCCATAAATTTTGCCGCGTTGTTGTAGAAGATATTCTCCAGTCCTTCATCGTCCACACCGCATGCCATGATCTTCTGGATCTCAACGGTCGGCGCATGGAACGGGGAGTCGATGCCGAACATGACTTTCTCATGGCCGACGGTGTTGTAGGCGTTGGCGATCTGGACACTCATGGAGGTTCCGGAGGTCTCAAGCCAGATATTGTCATATTTTCTTGCCATGGTGATCGCCGCGTCGACGTAAACACCGTGGGCATGTCCCATGTGGATCATGACGATCGGGAGATGCGGGTGGCGTTCAGCGAGAAGGCCGATCTGCCACGGAAGGGAGAACGGCGGATGACCGGAATGGATAAATAACGGTTTTCCGTATTTCTCACAGATCTCAGCTACCGGATCCACGCACGGATCATCGGCACAGTAGCCGTCAAAGAGGGACTGAAGCTTCGCACCGGCGAAGTGTTCGTCGCGGATATAATGCTCTAAGGCATCGTAAGCCGGTTTTCCCTCGGCACAGTTGATCCACATGAGCGGGATGATCTTATCCGGGTGAGCCTTGAAGGCAGCAACCGTCTCCTCATTTGTGTGCGGACCGTCGGAACAGAGAATCGTCTTTTCAATATTGAATTCTTCCATCTGTTTTAAGAGAAGGTCAGCGTTGAAGTGGATATTGAACGGACTGCCGAATGTGCCGATGTGGCTGTGGGCATCGATCTTTTT
>CAKRNI010000277.1 GCA_934370915.1 uncultured Lachnospiraceae bacterium | reverse complement strand
ATTTTCTCCCTCCACAGCCTTCCCTTTCCCTTCTCCCTCACTCCCGCCAACACACAGCGCCGGTGAGACTCCGGGCACGGACCGCCTGGGTGGAGGGAGCTGGCTTCCTCTTGGCTCGCAGGAAAATGCGTTGGAGGCCCGGGGACACTTGTCTGAGCAACGCAAGTTGCGAGTTGTGTCCCCGGGCCTCCGCCCTTAGCATTTTTCTGGGGGCTTAGAGGAACCCTCCCGGAATCCCACTAAGCGTTCGCGCCCGGAGTCTCACCGGCGCGTACCCCCCCAGCCACTATGAAATTTAGAAATCAAACAGCGACAACTGATTCGACTCCGGAAGTCCCTTCAGGATTCCCAGCTCCTCCATCAGATCACAGATCGTCTTACTGACCTTCGTTCTGTTCCGGAAATCCTCCTTGGAGAGGAATTTTCCGGCCTTCGCAGCCTCCTCGATGGAATCAGCCGCTTTTTCTCCCAGACCGTCAATACTGTTGATGGAAGGCATCAGCTTGTCCCCCACAACTTGAAAATGTCTGGCTTTCGCCGTATAAATATCCAAAGGCAGAAAATCAAACCCTCGCGCATACATCTCCTGCACAATCCTCATATCCCTCAGCGTATCCTGCTCCTTCTTCGAAAGCGTATCCGCCCTCTTCTTATAATCCGCCAGATGATACTCCAGCTTCTCACGCCCCAGACACATGATCTCATAAGAAAACGCGCTGGCGCGGATACTGAAAAACGCCGCATAGTATGCAAGCGGATAGAATACCTTACAATAAGCGATCCGCCATGCCATCATAACATAGGCCGCCGCATGGGCCTTCGGGAACATATATTTGATCTTCTTACACGACCAGATATACCAGTCCGGAACTCCATGCTTCGTCATCTCCTCTTCCCACTCAGGCTTTAAGCCTTTGCCCTTACGGACCGCCTCCATGATCGTAAACGCAAGACCTTCCTCAAGCCCCTGCTGGATCAGATAGATCATGATATCATCACGCGTACAGATCGCAGTCTGGATCGTCGCCTTCCCCTCCTGAATGAGTGTCTGGGCATTTCCCAGCCATACATCGGTACCATGGGCAAGGCCGGCGATACGCACAAGGTCCGAAAAGTACTTCGGCTTTGTATCAATTAACATCTGCATTGCGAAGTCCGTACCAAACTCCGGCACGCCGAGCGCACCAAGCTTACAGCCGCCGATGTCCTCCGGCTTGATCCCCAGCGCATCCGTACTCTGGAACAGGCTCATGACCTCTCTGGAGTCCAGCGGGATATCCTTGACCGGATCGAGTCCTGTGAGATCCTGCAGCATACGGATCATCGTCGGATCATCGTGTCCGAGAATATCAAGCTTCAGCAGGTTGTGGTCGATGGAATGGTAATCGAAATGGGTTGTGATCGTCTTCGTGGTCATATCATTCGCCGGATGCTGTACCGGGGTAAACGAATAGATCATCTCGCCAAGCGGCAGAACAACAATACCTCCCGGATGCTGTCCCGTTGTCCGCCGTACGCCGACACAGCCCTGAACGATCCGGTTGATCTCACAGTTTCTCTTTCTCTCCCCATGCTCCTCAAAATAATTCTTCACATAGCCGTAGGCCGTCTTATCTGCCAGAGTACCGATGGTTCCCGCGCGGAACGTCTGTCCTTTCCCGAAGATAACCTCCGTGTAGTCATGGGCACGGCTCTGGTACTCACCGGAGAAGTTTAAGTCGATATCCGGCTCCTTATCTCCCTTGAACCCTAAGAACGTCTCGAATGGAATATCAAAACCATCCTTCACCATCGGATGTCCGCAGACCGGACACACCTTATCCGGCATATCACACCCCGCCATACCTCCGTACTTCTTTACTTCCTCCGAATCAAAATCATAATAATGACAGTTTGGGCAGGAATAATGGGGACTTAGCGGGTTTACCTCCGTGATACCGGACATCGTGGCGACAAAGGACGAACCTACCGAGCCTCGTGATCCGACCAGATACCCGTCCTCGTTGGATTTCCATACTAATTTCTGCGCAATGATGTACATAACCGCGAATCCGTTGGAGATGATGGAATGCAGCTCCCGCTCCAGACGGTCCACAACGATCTTCGGAAGATTCTCTCCGTACATCTCATGGGCGCGGTTGTAACAGATGTTTCGAAGTGTCTCATCAGACTTGTCGATGACCGGCGGACACTTATCCGGCCGCACCGGCGCGATCGGCTCACACATGTCGGCGATCATTCTCGTATTCGTGACAACGACTTCGTAACACTTGTCACTTCCCAGATACTCAAACTCTGAGAGCATCTCTTCCGTTGTCCGCAAGAACAACGGAGCCTGTTCATCTGCATCCTTAAATCCCATTCCGGCCATCAGGATCTTCCGGTAGATCGCGTCATCCGGATCCATAAAATGCACATCGCAGGTCGCACACACCGGCTTATTAAACTGCTCACCGAGGGAAACGATCTTCCGGTTGATATCCATCAGATCGTCCACCGTCTTCACCGTGCTCTTCTCATCCCTCAGCATAAACATGTCGTTTCCAAGGGGCTGGATCTCCAGATAATCGTAGAATTTCACAAGCTTCGCAAGCTCTGCATCCGGTACACCGCGCAGGATCGCCTGATAAAGCTCTCCCGCCTCGCAGGCCGATCCGATGATCAGCCCCTCCCTGTACTGGTTCAGCACACTTTTCGGGATCCTCGGCCTCCTTGAAAAATATCTCAGGTGGGACCAGGAAACAAGACGGTACAGGTTCACGCGTCCCAGATCATTCTTTGCGATGATGATGACATGATATGTCGGCATCTTCATGATCGTCTCGTCGCTCACATGGCTGAACTCCTCCAGCTGGTCGAGATTTGTCATGTCATGCTGTTTTTTTAACATTTCCACGAATTTCAGGAAAATTCCGGCAGTTGCCTCCGCATCGTCCACGGCCCGGTG
>CAKRNI010000276.1 GCA_934370915.1 uncultured Lachnospiraceae bacterium | reverse complement strand
AATTGTGCATAATACAACTGTTTGGGTATTTTTTAGCACTGGTATGATTATATCATAAATTACACATTCGTCAACCTGTTTTTACTGGAAAAATAGATTTTTTTTATTTTTTTATTTTACCTGTTCAGAAACGACTTCCGCAACCTTTGCGAGCGCGTCCGCAACACCTTCCGGATTCTTACCGCCGGCCTGTGCCATGTTCGGACGTCCGCCGCCGCCTCCACCTACAAGACCTGCGATCGCCTTGATGAGGTTGCCTGCATGAGCGCCCTTCTTCTGGGCTTCATCCGTCACGGCAGCCATCAGGTTGACCTTGCCGTCAAGAACGGAAGCAATGACAACAACGCCCTCACCAAGCTTCTCCTTTAACTGGTCGCCTAAGTTTCTCAATCCGTTCATGTCAACGCCGTCTGCGCAGACTGCAAGAACTTTTACGCCCTTCACTTCCTGAACCTGATCCATCACGTCGCCCATTGCCTCTTTGGCAAGCTTGCTCTTCAGTTTCTCATTTTCAGAATGAAGTGCCTTGATCTCCTCCATCATGGACTCGATCTTTGTCTTCAAGTCAGCCGGAGTGGACTTCGCTGCAGACGCTGCCGCATGAAGCTCCTCTTCCACGTTCTCATAGTGGCGGATCAGACCGTCGGAGGTCAGAGCCTCGATACGTCTTACGCCAGCCGCTACACCAGCCTCGGAAAGGATCTTGAAGCTGCTGATCTCGGAGGTATTCTTAATATGGGTACCGCCGCAGAGCTCTGTGGAGAAGTCTCCCATTCTTACGACACGGACCTTATCACCGTATTTTTCACCGAAGAGTGCCATTGCGCCTGTCTTCTTCGCGTCGTCAAGGCTCATAACATCTGTAACGACCGGAAGAGCCGCACGGATCTCTTTATTTACGATCGCCTCCACCTCTTTGATCTCCTCCTGTGTCATCGCGGAGAAGTGTGTAAAGTCGAAACGGAGTCTGTCTCTTGTTACAAGGGAACCAGCCTGCTCAACATGGGTTCCGAGTACTGTTCTCAAGGCCTTGTGGAGAAGGTGGGTCGCACTGTGGTTTCTGCCGATCAGGGCGCGGTTCTCCTCATCAACTTTCAGGGTAACAGCTTCACCTGTCTGGAACATACCACTCACCATATGTCCGATGTGGCCGATTTTTCCACCCTGAAGATGGATCGTATCCTCTACCTCGAACTTGCCGTTCGCGCTCTCGATCACGCCGCGGTCACCGACCTGGCCGCCCATGGTTCCGTAGAACGGGGTCTCAGATGTGATCACACACGCCTTCTCGCCATCTGTCACTGCGTCAGCGATCTCATCCTCACCCTCCTCATCAGCAGCAAGTCTGACGAGTGCTGTCACTTTAGATCCTGCCTCAAGTTCATCATAGCCGACAAAAGCGGACGTCAGGGATGCATCGAGCTTCTGGTAGATATCGTCGCGTCCCATGTAGTTTGTGGTCTTTCTGGCACTTCTTGCAGTCTCTCTCTGAACCTGCATTGCCTTGTGGAAACCATCCTCATCGACAGTGAGCCCCTTGTCATCAAGGATCTCCTTTGTCAGGTCGATCGGGAATCCGTAGGTATCATAAAGCTTGAATGCATCCTCACCTGCAAGGACCTTTGTTCCCTTTGCTTCCATCTCTTTTTCAAGGTCAGCAAGGATCTCAAGGCCTTTGTCGATGGTGTTGGCAAAACGCTCTTCCTCCTGGTCGATCACACGGAGGATCATATCTTTCTTCTCCTCCAGTTCCGGATATCCGTCCTTGGAGAGATCGATCACGACCTGGGCAAGCTTCGTCATAAAGCGTCCCTCGATGCCGAGGATACGTCCGTGACGGGCAGCTCTTCTTAAAAGTCTGCGGAATACATAGCCTCTGCCCTCGTTGGACGGCATGATTCCATCAGATGCCATAAAGGTGCAGCTCTTTACGTGGTCCGCGATGATACGGAGAGAAACGTCCTTCTTGTCATCTTCCTCATACTTGCAGTGTGCAAGAGCACCTACCTCGTCCATCAGGGCGCGGTTTGTATCTACGTCGAAAAGGGATGCCACATCCTGGCAGACAACAGCCAGTCTCTCAAGTCCCATGCCTGTATCGATATTTTTCTGGATCAGATCGGTATAATTTCCGTGTCCGTCATTGTTGAACTGGGAGAATACAACGTTCCATACTTCCATGAAACGGTCTCCTTCGCCGCCCATAACGTCCTCCGGACCGGTACCGTACTTCTCTCCGCGGTCATAATAGATCTCAGAACACGGACCGCACGGACCTGCGCCATGCTCCCAGAAGTTGTCTTCTTTTCCGAAACGGTAGATTCTCTCTTTCGGGATACCGATCTCCTCGTTCCAGATACGGAAAGCCTCATCATCGTCAAGGTAAACAGACGGATAGAGACGGTCTGCCGGGATTCCTACGCATTCGGTCAGGAACTCCCATGCCCAGTGGATCGCTTCTGTCTTGAAGTAATCACCGAAGGAGAAGTTTCCCAACATCTCAAAGAATGTGCCGTGGCGGGCTGTCTTACCGATATTCTCGATATCACCGGTACGGATACATTTCTGACAGGTGGTGACTCTGCGTCTCGGCGGAATCTCCTGTCCTGTGAAGTACGGCTTTAACGGTGCCATACCGGAGTTGATCAAAAGTAAGCTGTTATCGTTGTGCGGAACGAGGGAAAAACTCTTCATCGCAAGATGGTCCTTGCTCTCGAAGAATTCAAGGAACATTCTCCTCAGTTCGTTTACACCATATTTCTGCATGGTACTGCCTCCTGGTTACTGTTGTGTACTTTTTTTATCTCTGAATTTTTTACCCAGAACGATACCCGCCAGGGCAACCGCGGCCAGAATCACAGCCTCCACGGCTGTTGAAATAAATGATGCGAAAAATGCGGACATAAAAACGCCTCCTTTTCCGGCTGTCTAAAATTCAGACGCCTGTGTTTAAAATGACACATTTGTACAGTTTCT
>CAKRNI010000275.1 GCA_934370915.1 uncultured Lachnospiraceae bacterium | reverse complement strand
ATGGTCGCATACCCGCTGGGTGCCCCATACATCTTCCAGGTATAGACCGTATAGATCACCATGATCAGGCCGAAGATCGCCGTGATCACGCCGGAATAGATACCGAGCTTCAGCGGCAGATCCGAAAAGCACAGGATCGTGTTGATAGAAAACTTGAACAGGCTCTTTAAGCTGTACTTGCTCTCCCCCGCAAACCGCGGTCTCGCCTCATACTCGATGGTCGTCTTCTCAAATCCGATGCTCTGGACATAGCCCCGCAGGAAACGGACCTTCTCCCGGTAGTTGTTCCTGAGAACCTCCGCCGCATTCTTGCCCACCGCAAAAAAATCTGAGGCATTAGCCTCAAACTTTACATCGGAAAGATGGTTGATCAGCTTGTAAAACGCCGCGGATGTGACGTTTTTCACAAATCCCGCCGTCTTATTCTTCGTGCGGACCATGCTGATCACTTCATATCCCTCGTCAAATTTTTCCACGATCTCCGGCAGGCACTCCGGCGGATGCTGCAGATCCGCGTCCATGCAGACGATACCGTCGCCGCCCGCATAGTCCAGCCCTGCGATCATCGCCGCCTCATGCCCGAAGTTTCTGGAAAAGTTCACGATCTTTACTTTTTCGTCGGACGCCGCGAATTCCTTAAGGATCGACAGGGACTGATCCCTGCTGCCGTCATTCACGAACAAAAACTCGTAGTCCCAGTTCTCCGGCAGCGTTTTCAGAATCTTCCCGGTCTCCATATAAAATTCTCTTAACGCCAGCTCCTCGTTGTACACCGATACAACGACAGACAGCAGTTTAATCATAGATTTTGATCTCCATATCGGAATGTTCCGGAATCTGTTTTTCCTTCGGCGGAAGCTTCATGTAGTCGCCGTAGAGCTGTGTCAGAAGCTCTTTCCAGCCGGACGGGACGTAAAATTTCGTGTCCTCGAAAGGCATCTCGACGACCTCATCGTCCCACTCCCTCTTCATCTCCACATAGAACCAGTTTGGCGCATAGCCCGTATAAAAGTACAGCGGACGCTGCTTTCTGCTGTCCATATGGCAGAGGCCATTCCACAGCTTCCAGATCACCGGGAATGGGATCAGCTTTCCGACATTGGCAAGGACTGCCACAAAAACCTTCATAGCACCCCTGTAATCACTGTAATTGATCTCATAGCGGTGTCCCAGGGCGAATCCGTAGAGCACACAGTGGGAGAGCTTCGTGAGCTTTTTCGCGAGCTTTCCTTCCGGGAGTCCGTCCACGATAAACAGGTCCACGTTCAGGCGGCTGATCTTATCGTCGTAGAAGTCCATCTTTCCGGAATCCTCAAACTTCTGGCTTTTATTGTATGTCACACGGGAGATAAAGTCGTAGAACGCTTTCCCGCCGTGGTACTCGTTCGGCTCCACGAAGGACATGTCCTCCGGCAGCTCCCGTCTTACGACCTTCGCGAACATCTCGTAGTTCTTTCTCGTGAACATGACATCCACGTCGTCATCCCACGGGATGAAGCCGCCGTGGCGCACCGCGCCCAGAAGCGTACCGGAATCCAGAGCATATTTGATCTTATACTTTCTGCAGATCCGGTCGATTTCCTTTAAAAGCTTTAAGTTGACCTCATGGACTTTCGTCAGGTCAAAGGATTTTTCTTCGCTCACTGTAACAGCCCCTCTTTAATCACTTTTGCCATATAGTCGATCTTTTCGTCTGTCATTCCCGGATAAACGCCGACCCAGAAGGTATCACTCATGATCCGGTCTGTATTTTCCAGAGTGCCTACCACGCGGTAGCCCTTTTTCTCAGCTCTCATCTCATCGAAGCACGGGTGCTTGATGAGGTTTCCGGCAAACAGCATTCTTGTCTGGATCCCTTTGCTCTCAATATACTGGACGAGCTTATTTCTGTCTGTTCCCTCTTTGCAGGTGATCAGGAAACCGAACCAACTCGGTCTGGAATTCTCGGCCGGTACCGGAAGGATCAGGCGGTCCTCCGTCTCTGCGAGAGCGGCTCTCAGGCGGTCGAAGTTGTGGCGTCTGCGCTCCACGAAGGTCGGGAATTTCTCGATCTGGGCACAGCCGATGGCTGCCTGAAGGTCTGTGGCTTTCAGATTGTATCCAAAATGGGAGTATACATATTTGTGGTCATAGCCTAACGGCAGTTCGCCGTACTGTCTGTCAAAGCGGTGTCCGCAGAGATTGTCATGTCCGGACGGGCAGACACAGTCCCGGCCCCAGTCGCGGAAGGAACGGATGATCTTGTTTAACAGCGGGTTGTCCGTGTAAACGGCTCCTCCCTCGCCCATCGTCATATGGTGCGGCGGATAGAAGCTGGAGGTTCCGATATCGCCTACGGTTCCGGTGAATTTCTCCTCCCCGTTGATGGTATATCTGGAACCTAACGCGTCGCAGTTGTCCTCAACGAGCCACAGGTTATGTTTTTCACAGAATTCCTTTACTGCCTTTAAATCGAACGGGTTTCCGAGTGTGTGGGCGATCATGACTGCCTTTGTCTTCTCGGAGAGTGCTGCTTCTAACTTTGTTACATCGATGTTGTACTGTGGAATCGTCACATCAACAAACACCGGAACAGCGCCGTACTGGATCGCCGGAGTCACGGTTGTCGGGAAACCTGCTGCAACAGTGATGATCTCATCTCCACGCTTTACACGGCGGTCGCCGAGCAGAGGGGATGTGAGTGTCATGAACGCTACGAGGTTTGCAGATGAGCCGGAGTTTACAAGGGCACAGTAGCGCACCTGAAGATACTCCGCAAGCTTCTTCTCAAACTCGTCCGTGTATCGTCCGGATGTAAGCCAGAATTCAAGGGAACTGTCCACAAGGTTTACCATCTCCCTGCTGTCATACACGCGGGATGCATACGGGATTCGGTCTCCCTCATGAAATTCCTTTTTCTGGTTGTGGAATTTATCGGCATATTCGGCTACAAGGTCAAGGATCTCTTTTCTTGCCTCTGCCTCTGTCTTATTCTCAAACATAAT
>CAKRNI010000274.1 GCA_934370915.1 uncultured Lachnospiraceae bacterium | reverse complement strand
GATGTAAACGCGGCATATGATCCGACGTTCGCCAGCGTTTACGAGAACAGAAACTCCAGTTATGTAAACAAAGGCTGTGTACTCACAAAGTACACGGGAGCAAGAGGAAAATCCGGCAGCAGCGATGCCAGCGCGGAGACCATGGCGAAGGTCATCGGTATCATGGAAGAGAACGGTGTTTACTGGCAGACCGGTGAACTCGGTGCCGTTGACGCAGGCGGCGGCGGAACTATCGCCCAGTATGTGGCAATGATGGATGTGGACGTCGTGGATCTGGGAGTTCCGATCCTTTCCATGCATGCGCCGTTTGAGCTGGCGTCAAAGCTTGATGTATACAATACATACAAGGCGTTCTGCGCGTTCTATAAATAACGGGAAAGAACGGAAAAGCACTCCGGGAGAATATTTCTCTGCGGAGTGTTTTTCAATCAGCAGAAGGTTACTGTTCATGCTCAATGTCAGTAACAGCAGAAGATAAAAATGTCCGTAACAGGCAAACATGTACTTGCATTCACCGGAAAAGTATGCTAAGATTTTTACGCACACATGTTTTTCTGGGACGTACAAATAATGACGTGCCAGAGTGCAGAAAGTTCAAGTCGAACGTGAGGCGGGAGCATTCTCGCCTGAGATACACAGGTATGATGTGATCTCACGGGAATTTCGAGATCACTGTGGGGAAAATTACAGAACTTGCGAGGGATGATATTATGGAAAAAAAGAATAAATATTATGTAGTTCGCGATAAAGCGCTTCCGGAAGTTCTTCAGAAGGTTGTTGAGGTGAAACGTCTGCTCGAGGCGGACAAAAATCTGACGGTTCAGGAGGCGGCGGAACAGGTCGGCCTGAGCCGCAGTTCTTTTTATAAATACAAGGACGATATTCTTCCATTTTCCGATAATACAAGAGGAAAGACGGTGACACTGGTGATCCAGATGATGGATGAGCCGGGACTTCTGTCGGATCTGCTTCATATTGTTGCGGATTACCGCGCGAATATCCTGACGATCCACCAGACGATTCCTGTAAACGGATCGGCAACGGTGACACTGAGTGTGGAGGTCCTTTCTGACACTGGAAATGTTGCCGGTATGGTGGAGGAGATCGAGCACCTGAAAGGCGTACAGAACGTGAAGATTTTGGGAGTGGAGAAATAGACAGATGAAAGCGGCAATTATGGGATACGGAACCATCGGTTCCGGTGTATACGAGGTTCTGGATAAGAACTGTAAGATCGTAGAAAAAAAGGCAGGAGAGCCGATTAAAGTAAAGTATATCCTGGATCTCAGAGAATTTCCCGGAAGCCCGGTAGAGAAGCTTGTGGTTCATGACATTGATCAGATCATAAATGATCCGGAGATCGGAATCGTTGTTGAGACCATGGGCGGAACGACGCCGGCCTACGAGTTCGTAAAGAACTGTCTGCTGGCGGGAAAGCATGTTGTGACTTCCAATAAAGCGCTCGTTGCGGCTCATGGAACAGAGCTGATCAGGATCGCTGCGGAAAGAAATATCAGTTTCCTGTTCGAGGCAAGTGTCGGCGGTGGAATTCCGATCATCCGGCCGCTTGTGGAGAGTCTTGGCGGGGAGGAGATCCTTGAGATTTCCGGAATCTTAAATGGAACGACAAACTATATCCTGACGAAGATGAGTGAAGAGGGATGGAGTTTTGCGGAGGCGTTAAAACGTGCGCAGGAGTTAGGCTACGCGGAGCGCAACCCGGAGGCAGATATCGAGGGATACGATACCTGCAGAAAAATCGCGATCCTGACTGCGGTGACGACCGGAAAAGAAGTTAATTACGAGGAGATCCCGACGCAGGGAATTACGGGGATCACTTCACTGGATTCCAGATATGCGGCACATATGGGAGCGGCGATCAAGCTCTTTGGAACGAGTATCAATAAGGACGGAAAGCTCTATCTGGAAGTTGCACCGGTTCTGGTGGACGCAAAAGATCCTATGTACGCGGTGACGGACGTATTTAACGGAATTCTCGTTGTGGGAAATATGCTTGGCGCGTCCATGTTCTATGGAAGCGGCGCGGGGAAACTTCCGACAGCCAGCGCCGTTGTCGGGGATATGATCTCTGCGGTGCGGTCCGGAAACGATCCGGAAGAGATCGGCTGGAGCAGCGAGAAGCTTGAAGTCCACCCGGCGAGTGAGCTTTCCAGAAAGTACTTCGCGCGGTTCGAAGGTTCTGAGAGCGCAAAGAAAGAGACCGTTGCAGCAGCTTTCGGTGACGTGAAATCTGTGACACTGGAAGGAACAGACGAGTTCGCAGTCCTGACCGGTGAGATGACAGGGAAAGAGTTCGACGCGGCAGCAGCAAAAGTCGGCGGACTGCGCCAGAAGATCGCAGCCAGATTATGATCCGGACGTGGTTTAAGATGCCATGCCTGTTTCAGCAGATGACCGGGCTTTACTGCCCGGGATGCGGAGGGACGAGAGCGGTTCGGGCGCTCCTTGCAGGGCATCCGTTTCTGAGCTTCCTGTACCATCCGGTGGTGCTGTACATGGCAGCTGTGGCTGTGTGGGCAACGGTTTTTGGGATCCTGTATTTTGTGACGGGGAACAGGAGATTCCGCCCGGAGCTGGATGACCGGATCGCTTACGCGGCTGCCGGGATCGTAATCTTAAATTTTATCATAAAAAACGGACTTCTGGTGTTCGCCGGGATCGATGTGATCGGGCGGCTGCCGGGAGTGTGAGAATAAAAAAGCCTGATACAGATCAGTGAAGAAAACGATCTGTATCAGGCTTTTGAAGTTTAGTTGATTCCCATCTGCTTCTGGAACTGCTCAAAGAACTCGTTGAAAGCTGCCGCGTTCGCCGGATCTTTCATCAGGTTTGTGATGGTCAGCACATAAAAGAATTCGCCGATACCGAGAAGGACGGCGATGACACCGAGGATGATCCCGGCCACTGCGGTACCCCTGAAGGGCTGTCCTTTTTTAGAGATAATGGCGAAGCAGACTGCGCCGACGCCGCAGATGATGGC
>CAKRNI010000273.1 GCA_934370915.1 uncultured Lachnospiraceae bacterium | reverse complement strand
ATTAACTGTGCTTCTCATCACAATATCTGCAGCGATATACCTCATGATCCTTATCATCGAGATAGAAGATATGCGGCAGCTCCTGCTCGATGGAGGTGATGCAGCGCGGGTTCTTGCAGTGGATCACGTTCTTTAAGATCTTTGGAAGATGAAGGGTGCGCTTCTCGGCAATCTTGTCGTCGCGGATGATGTTGACGGTGATGTTGTGGTCGATGTAGCCGAGGATGTCGAGGTCGATGGCGTCCAACGGTCCCTCGATCTTGATGATATCTTTTCTTCCCATCTTGTTGCTCTTTGCGTTCTTGATGATTGCGACAGTGCAGTCTAACTCACCTAAGCGCAGGTAGCGGTAGATGTCCATACTCTTGCCTGCCTGGATATGGTCAAGGACAACGCCTTCACGGATTCCGCTGATATTTAACATGGCTTTTCTACCTCCAGTAATGTCATAATGAGTGCCATACGGACATATACGCCGTTCTGGACCTGTTTAAAGTAAGCGGCACGCGGATCATCATCCACCTCGACGGAGATCTCGTTGACACGCGGGAGCGGGTGGAGCACATACATATCCGGTTTCGCGAGTTTCATCTTCTCTTTATCAAGAATGTAGCAGTCCTTCATGCGGATGTAGTCTTCCTCGTTGAAGAAACGCTCTTTCTGGACTCTTGTCATGTAGAGGATATCCAGTTCTTCCATCGCGTCGTCAAGACTGGTTGTCTCACGGTATTCGATATTTTTGGCATCCAGGACACTCTCTTTGATATAATCCGGTACCTTTAATTCCGGCGGGGAGATCAGGATAAAACGGATTCCCTCGTAGCGGGAGAGGGCATTGATCAGGGAGTGAACGGTACGGCCAAATTTCAGATCTCCGCAGAGTCCGACCGTCATATTGGAAAGTCTGCCCTTTAAAGAACGGATCGTATATAAATCAGTTAAAGTCTGTGTGGGATGCTGGTGACCGCCGTCTCCGGCGTTAATAACGGGAATCGAAGATTTGGTGGAGGCTACGTAAGCGGCGCCTTCCTTTGGATGTCTCATCGCGCAGATATCTGCGTAACAGGAAATAACACGGATTGTATCGGAAACACTTTCGCCCTTGGAAGCGGAACTGGAATCAGCGGAGGAAAATCCGAGAACGGAGCCTCCAAGATTTAACATGGCAGCTTCAAAGCTTAAACGGGTTCTTGTGCTTGGTTCATAGAAGAGAGTAGCTAATTTCTTTCCGTCGCATACATGTGCGTATCGGAAACGGTCTTTCTCAATGTCGGCGGCAAGTTCTAAAAGACTTTCCGTCTCCTCAAGAGAAAAGTCAAGAGGATTTAACATGTGTCTCATGATGTTTATAATCTCCTTTCAGGCCTCACGGCAGTCCGCATCGTATGGAACCGCGTTCAGGCATTTTCACTATTATAGCGAATCTGAAACAGAATTTCCACTATTTTTTTCAAGAAAATTGTGTTAAAATATGAAACAGTGAACGCAGAGAAACAAAAGAAAAATAAGTGGACAAAAACTGCGGGAAACGTGCGGTGGAGGAACTATGAGAAAGACGATGGAACAGATCGTTCTGGAAGGGCAGGTCACGAAATGCCGCTCCATGGAGGAACTTTATGTGTTGTGGGAGCTGATGCAGCAGATGGAGGAAGATCCCTTTGGGAACACCTGCTATCCGGAGCTGGATCAGAGAAATTTTCATATCGATGGAATCGCGGACCCGGAGCATTATGACGGGACGCTTTACATATTAAAAGAGACAAATATGCGAAAGATGATCCAGAAGGGTGAGACGATGCCGGTGGTGTCGGACATCCGCGCGGATTTCCTGTCCGGAAAAAGTCCCTCCGGCCGGGTGGAATATCTGGATTATCTCACGAGCATGCAGAAGATCCTGTGGGAGGAAAAACATCCCGGCGAGGAGTGTAAGCTTCCGGGAAAGAAGCTAAGGGAAAAGGCGGCAGTCCTCTATATCAACAAGCGCGGCGGAAAAGGCGCTGCCGACGAAGTCAGCATGGACTACGGCCAGTACTATATCGAATTTATCAAGAAACAGATCCGTCTCTTAAACCCGAAGACTGTGGTCTGCTGCGGCGAGGATCTCTTCCGGCTGATCGTCATGGAAGTTTTCCAGAATAAAAAGCAGAAAAAGAACCGTGAGATCTATATGAAATGGAAGGATCTGGTCCGGGGAGATGTATTTTTTGCGGACAGGGACTACCGGCCGGTGAAGGAAGCAAAGAAGGACGAGGCAGAGGTCCGGGTCGTGCGGATGTGGAATCCGTCATACCGGGTGAACAATGGACAGTATGTGTCGTTGGAAGAGTACCTGAAAGAATTTAAGAGGAGACTTTCCAGTGAGGAGGAAAATGAGCAGGGAGAGCAGCGGACTACGGACAGAACGGTAGAAAACCTGCAGCCGGAAACGGCCAACGAAGAAAAAGCAGACGCAGAAGAGGCGGATGTAAAAGAAACAGATCCAGAAAAAACAGAATAGGACAGGCACAAAGGGAATTTCTACGGTTTCGGTAAAACCGGGGGGATTCCCTTTTTTCTGTGGATGCGGAAAGAATTGACCGTGGGGGCTGCAGATCCGGAAGACCGTAAGAAATTGTAAGAATAATTAAGCAATTTTATATAGTCAGAACACGATGGGAACGGTATACTTGAAATATAAAAAGAATAGGCGAAAAAAATGCTGTAAAAATTTAAGAAGAAGGGGGCGGACGGATGCAGCAGAAGGAAGATGCGGTGATACAGGTAAAAGATCTGTACAAGGTTTACCGCATGGGCGAGGAGAAGGTTTACGCGTTAAACGGTGTGAGCTTTGAAATCCACCGGGGCGAGTTCTGCGCGATCACCGGACCGTCCGGTTCAGGTAAATCGACGCTTTTAAATATGCTGGCGGGGCTGGAGCACCCGACGAAGGGTGAGATCGTGATCGCCGGAAAGCATATAGAAAAGTTGAATGAAAAACAGCTTGTGACATTCCGAAGAGAGCGGGT
>CAKRNI010000272.1 GCA_934370915.1 uncultured Lachnospiraceae bacterium | reverse complement strand
CCGTTTATGGTGTGACAGATGATATCGCGGTCCAGGGAAAGCATTTCCGTGTCCTTATCCTCAAAGGAAAGAGCCAGAGCGTAATCCACGTTCTGTTCCCCGATCTCTTCGCCCCGCTTCGAAAGCTCCAGAAGCGTCGAAAACACGCTTCTGGCGCGCTTTACGGCGTGATCAGGTCCAATGACCTTGATCTCCCCGTCCCGCGCCACCATGGATACGTGAAGCGTCCGCTCGATTTTCTTCAGATAACTGTCAAACTGTCCGCAGACCTTCCGTTCATGCTCTGCAGGAATGTCTATGATTGTCTCAATGATGCTCATCTACTGTCTGAATCTCCTCCTGATCTTCCGGGATGGGGGATTCCTTCGCGATGTCCTCCACCACCGTCAGTGTTCCATGAATCGTCCAGTGCGATTCACTTCTCTCTATTCTAACATCACTACCAAGGATTTGTATACCTTTTTCGGTAAAATTTTGTAAATATTCGTTCAAATATCGATCCGCTGACTCCGAGATTTCTGCTTCCGTAAGAACTTTTTCGTAGGGAACATATTCCTCTGCGGTGAGGATCCCGCCGTAGACCGGGAGATAAAAATTTTTCGAAAGCTTCAGCTGGGATTCTTCCATAAACAGTTCCCATGTGCTTTCTTTTTTGAGATCCGGCATCAGAAAGCAGAATTCCAGGTCCAGAAGTTTAAAAAAGATACCCCGGCGCCTCTTTCCTGTCCTTGCACGGATCTCCTTTGTTTCCGGGATCTTCCATGCGGCTGTCCTCGTGGTTTTCGCGTAAACCTCGGCATCTGCATGGACTTTATTGATCTTAACAAGGGTCTCAGAATCATCATAGACCGGGAGTTCCCCCGATACCAGTACATCCCCGGCTTTTACCGTGTCTCCTGCTTTCACTCTGGCTTTTCCGTTCCGGACGATGATCTTTGTCACGATGCCGTCGGTCCCGGCTGTGAGCTCACAGGGCGTTTCCGGTTCAAGCCCCGCCTGTAGGATTCCGTTATTCTCCCGCAAATGGACCGTGAGTCTCGTGCCGGTCAGTTCTGCGGACACCCAGCTGATCTCAGGGAACGCGTTCCGGATCCTTTTTTCCAGTTCTGTGCAGGAGATCCGGCTCTTTCTCATCCCACACTGCACCGGGACCGTGGCCATAAAGTGCAGCAGGGTCTCGTCTGTAAAGCGGTGATTTCCTTCAAAGGAGATGTCCCACACATAGAAGGACGAGAGGCAGATCAATAAAAAAAATGCCGCAAGGCCGCAGACCCAGAGATTTCTGCGGCGTCCCAGAATCAGCAGGAAGGGAAAACCGTGCTTTTCTGTGATTCGCAGGCGGACATCCGTTTTTCGGGCGATCGACTTCAAGCGTTTGAAGTCGTGCGGTGATGTTCGAAAGAATATCTCTTTACTCGAATTTCTCCCATCTTTCTCAAATTCATTATTTTCGATCCTGTCATCATGTCGAATATTCCATCCTTTGCCATATTCCGCAGTATAAACTACATCTCTCTTGTCTTTCCTTCTATCATCTGGCCCTATTGCACGCTTTGTTCTTTTCTCCTCCGTTTCTATCTCCTCAATTATGATCCCTCTCTGAGCTGCAATATTAAAAAAGCGCTCCATCCCTCTCCCCTCGATCCGGACTTTCACGCTTCCCCCACAGAATTTTTCAAATCTATTCAAACCGGATCACCTCCATGCGTCCGGCTATCTTCATCTCATCCTTATCATAATAGCAGATCTTTAATTTTTTCCCTGAGACAGAAAGAATGTAATGCCTGCACTGGATCCGGATCTCCGAATCCGTGTATACAAGAATACTCCTGTAATTTTCAATATGTACTGCCCGCGTCCCGATGAGCGTCAAAATTGTCTCCCCCCTCATCACATCCGCAAACACCCCGGCAGAGTCCGTCCGGATAAAATCATCGTTTTTCTGCCCTCTCATATCTTGCTCCGCCGAATTATGCCTTGCAAAATCTTATGCGCCATGCCTTTCCATTATTCTTTCCTGCATTCTGTCAACCGGCATCCTTCCGCCCTATACAGGGAATTCCATCAGGATTTCCTGTTAAACGAAAAAGCCGCCCCTCTCCCCGGCACAAAACCGGAAAACAGACGCGGCTTAAAAATCCACAGTTTTTAATTTGTTTTCTTCTTTAACTGTCCGCGGATCGCACCAAACAGTGTGAACGCGATCAGGGCCAGGAAGAACCAGCAGATTGGGGTGTTGAAGAATACGACCGGGTTACCGCTGGACTTTAAGAGTGCGGTACGGAAGTTCTTCTCAGCCATCGGTCCTAAGATCAGGCCAAGGATCGCCGGGCTTGTCGGGATCTTTACTTTACCCATCAGCCAGCCGATAACGCCTGCAATCAGCATCGTTCCTACATCGTAGAAGTTGCTTCTCATTGCGTAGCTTCCGACTACGCAGAGGATGAAGATGATCGGTGTGAGGATCGTCTTCGGAACGCTTAATACCTTTGTGAAAAGGCGGATGCAGGAGAATCCGAGGAGTACCATGATGGTGTTTGCCACGAACATTCCAAGGAAGATCGTGTAAACGAGGACCTTGTTTGTCTTAAAGAGCATCGGTCCCGGAGTAAGACCCTGGATCGTCAACGCACCGATCATGATGGCTGCTACGGCATCACCAGGAACACCGAGTGTTAACATCGGGATCATGGCACCACCGGTTACACCGTTGTTTCCGCCCTCAGAAGCTGCAACGGCTTCCGGGCTTCCTTTACCGAATAACTCCGGCTTTTTGGACATTCCACGTGCTGTGTTGTATCCAACGAAGGATCCGATATCAGCACCGGCACCAGGAATGATACCGATCATGGTTCCGATAAGACCGGTAACCGGAGCAACCCGAAGGATTGTCTTCACATCGTCCTTTGTCGGAAGAAGTCTTGTTACGCTCGCATCGATCTCGTCGGTGCTGTAGATATCCTCGATGGTCTCGAAAGCCTGGCTCATCGCGAACAGGCCGATCATAACCGGGATGTACTGGATACCGGA
>CAKRNI010000271.1 GCA_934370915.1 uncultured Lachnospiraceae bacterium | reverse complement strand
GGGCTCATTGCGGGAGCAGTTTTGATAAAACGCGTCCTGCAAGCCTTCTTTACGGTCCGGCGGGGATTGACAGAGAGACCGTGAACCCTTAAAATTAAATGGAATACAGCCATCTGGTGAAAAAGTCCGGAAGGCGCGAAACTAAAAAATATTGTAACTGCGCGGATCACCGGCAGTTGCATGATACATCAGAACGGAGAAAATCAGATTGAATACATTTGAATTAATCGTCCCATGCCATTTCGGTCTGGAGGCAGTCATGAAAAAGGAGATCCAGGATCTCGGATATGAGGTCAGTCAGGTGGAAGATGGCCGTGTGACGTTTATCGGCGATGCGGAGGCAATCTGCCGCGCCAATATTTTCCTCAGAACAACAGAACGAGTTCTTTTGAAAGTCGGCAGCTTTCATGCGGAGACATTTGAGGATCTGTTTCAGGGAACCCGGGCGATCCCGTGGGAGGAATACCTTCCGAAGGACGCGAAATTCTGGGTCGCTAAGGCGTCCTCTATCAAGAGCAAGCTTTTCAGTCCGTCGGATATCCAGTCCATCATGAAAAAGGCCATGGTGGAGCGGATGAAAAAGGCGTATGGGATCGAGTGGTTCCCGGAGAACGGTGCGAGCTTCCCGCTCCGTGTCTTCCTTCACAAGGATACGGTGACGGTGGCTCTTGACACGACGGGTGAGTCCCTGCACAAGCGCGGTTACCGCACGCTCACAAGTAAAGCACCGATCACGGAGACTCTGGCGGCGGCACTCATCATGCTGACTCCGTGGAAGAGCGACCGCATCCTCGTGGACCCGTTCTGCGGAAGCGGCACCTTCCCGATCGAGGCGGCGATGATTGCGGCAAATATGGCACCGGGAATGAATCGTGAGTTCCTGTCCGAGGACTGGAAGCACCTGATCCCCAGAAAATGCTGGTATGACGCAATGGACGAGGCGAACGATCTCGTAGATCTCTCCGTCCAGACAGATATTCAGGGCTATGACATCGACGGCGATATCATCCGCGCAGCGAGGGCAAACGCAAAGGCGGCGGGAGTGGATGAACTGATCCATTTCCAGCAGAGATCCGTCAGCGAGCTGAGCCACCCGAAAAAGTACGGATTCCTGATCACGAACCCGCCGTACGGTGAGCGAATCGAGGAGAAGAAGAACCTGCCGGAATTATATAAGACCATCGGTGAGCGGTTCGCAGCACTGGATTCCTGGTCAGCCTATATCATCACGGCCTACGAGGATACCGAGCGATATATCGGCCGCAAGGCAGATAAGAACCGGAAGATCTACAATGGTATGATGAAGACCTATTTCTACCAGTTCTTAGGACCGAAGCCGCCGAGAAAACGTGAGGATCGATGAGAAGCCGAAGGCGGAAGAAAAGAAGATCCGGCTGCCTTCCGGCTGCGGCTGTGATCCTGACAGCGGCAGTGGCGGCGCTCGCTGCCCTGTATACAGTGAGACAGAAACCAATGGAACCGGCAGGCGGGGAGGAACAAAGCCTTGCCGGGAAAGAGAGTTCTGAACCGGAAAAACAGAAAGCGGAGCAAAAACAGAAAGAACCGGTACCGGAAACAATGCGGGAAACAGAAACGATGCGGGAAACAGAAGCAATGCAGGAAACGGAGCCGGTTACCGATCAGGACCCGGCGGAACTTCCGCCATCCTACGATATCCGTGATCATCGTACCATCACGGTCTCCGATCAGGGAGATCTCGGCACCTGCTGGGCGTTTGCGGCACTGAAGGCGGTGGAGACTTCCATGCCGGGATCCATGGCGGTGCCGCTCTCGGCAGACCATATGTCGATCCACAACAGCTTCAGGATCAGCCAGAACTCCGGCGGCGATTACAGCATGGCGATGGCGTATCTTTTAGCCTGGCAGGGCCCTGTCCCTGAGGCGGAGGATCCTTATGGGGACAGCACTTCGCCGGACGGACTGGAACCGGTCTGCCATGTTCAGGAGATCCGGATCCTGCCGGGAAAGGATTACGATGCGGTAAAGAGGGCGGTCCTCCGGTATGGCGGTGTCCAGACTTCCATCTATCTCCCGTCAGAAAATCGCAGTGGTGACGGAAATGTCTGCTACAGAGGCAGTGAGGAGCCGAACCATGATACAGTGATCATCGGCTGGGACGATGCTTATCCCAGAGAAAAATTCGCGTCTGCGCCGGAATCGGACGGCGCATTTCTCTGCGTGAACAGCTGGGGAGAGTCCTTTGGGGACGGCGGCTTTTTTCATGTGTCCTATGAGGACAGCCGCATCGCGGAGAGCGGTATCACATATTGCGGCATCGAATCTGCAGAGAACTACGACCGGAATTACCAGAGTGACCTCTGCGGCTGGACCGGACAGATGGGCTTCGGAGAGCCGGAGGCCTGGATGACAAATGTATATACAGCAAAGTCTGATGAGATTCTGGAGGCGGTGGGCTTTTATGCCACTGCACCGGATACAGAATACGAAGTGTATGTGTCTGACGGAGAGAACTTCCGTGGACATGTGGAAAAGAATGAAAAATTTCAGACGGACAGTGGAGAAACACTGGCGTCCGGAGTACTGCCGGACACGGGCTTTTATACGGTCAGCCTTGAAAAGCCCCGGACACTGGATGCGGGGGAAATATTTGCTGTGACAGTCAGGATCCGCACGCCGGGTACGACTCAGCCGGTGGCGGTGGAGTACGCCGGGAGCGGGCGTACCGGAAATGTTGACATAAGCGATGGCGAGGGGTATATTAGTTTTGATGGCTCTGTGTGGGAGCGGACGGAGACGTCCAAGGGATGCAATGTGTGCCTGAAAGCCTACAGCCGAAAAAAAGGAAAGTGAGAGAAACATGGAGCATAAAATTGTTTTTGCGACATCCAATGCCGGAAAGATGCGGGAGATCCGTGAGATATTAAAAGACCTTGGGGCGGAGATTCTGTCCATGAAGGAAGCCGACGTGGATGTTGATATTGTTGAAGATGGAGATACATTCGCGGCAAATGCGTTAATTAAGGCAAAAGCTGTGTGGGAGAAGACAGGC
>CAKRNI010000270.1 GCA_934370915.1 uncultured Lachnospiraceae bacterium | reverse complement strand
ATCTCCGTTCTCAAGATACCTCTTGACATACTGCCCCGTATAGGACTCCGGAACCTTCACGATCTCCTCCGGCGTTCCCTTTGCGATCACGGTACCGCCGCGGTCTCCGCCTTCCGGTCCCATGTCGATAATATAATCCGCGGTCTTGATCACATCCAGATTGTGCTCGATCACAACCACCGTATTTCCACCTTCGGAAAGCTTTCTTAAGATTTCCACCAGCTTATGGACATCCGCGAAGTGGAGTCCTGTCGTCGGCTCATCGAGGATATAGATTGTTTTTCCGGTTCCGCGTCTGGAAAGCTCTGTGGCGAGTTTGATCCGCTGCGCCTCGCCGCCGGAAAGCTCTGTTGAAGGCTGTCCGAGACGGATATAGGAAAGTCCCACATCGTTCAATGTCGCGATCTTTCTCGCGATAGACGGCACATTCTCAAAGAACTTTAACGCCTCCTCCACGGTCATGTTCAGAACATCGTAAATGCTCTTTCCCTTATACTTCACTTCCAGAGTCTCACGGTTATACCGCTTTCCGCCGCAGACCTCGCAGGGCACATAGACGTCCGGCAGGAAATGCATTTCGATCTTGATGATTCCGTCACCGCTGCAGGCCTCGCATCTGCCGCCCTTCACGTTGAAGCTGAACCGTCCCTTTGAGTATCCCTTCGCCTTTGCGTCGGTAGTCGCTGCGAACAGATCACGGATCAGGTCAAACACACCGGTGTAGGTCGCCGGATTCGATCGCGGAGTTCTTCCGATCGGAGACTGGTCGATGGCGATGATCTTATCCAGCTGTTCCACGCCGTCGATTCCGTCGTGGTCTCCCGGGATCGTCCGGGCGCGGTTCAGCTTTTTCGCCAGCGCCTTATAGAGGATCTCGTTGATCAGGGAGCTCTTTCCCGATCCTGACACACCGGTCACGCAGGTCATAATTCCAAGCGGAACATCCACATCAACGTTTTTCAGGTTATTTTCCCTCGCGCCACGGATTTTGATCCAGCCCGTGGGGCTTCTTCTCTCCTTCGGCACCGGAATTTTGATCCGGCCGCTTAAATACGCACCGGTGATCGATTCCTTACACTTCATGATCTGGGCTGCCGTTCCCACAGCGACCACATTTCCGCCGTGTTCCCCGGCTCCCGGACCGATATCCACGATACAGTCCGCCGCCCGCATCGTATCCTCATCGTGTTCCACGACGATCACACTGTTTCCGAGATCCCGGAGATGCTCCAGAGTTTTCAACAGCTTATCGTTATCTCTCTGGTGCAGTCCGATACTCGGCTCATCGAGGATATAGGCAACCCCCACAAGTCCGGAGCCGATCTGGGTCGCCAGACGGATTCGCTGTGCCTCGCCGCCGGAAAGGGTACCGGTCGCCCGGGATAAGGACAGATAATCCAGTCCCACATCGATCAGGAAGCTGATCCTCGCCCGGATTTCCTTTAAAATCTGTTCACCGATCATCTTCTGCATCTCAGATAGCTTCAGATCATCGATAAACTCCCTGAATTTTACGATGGACATATTCGTAGCCTCGTAAATATTCAGCCCACCTACCGTCACCGCCAGGGATGACTGCTTTAAGCGCTGTCCATGACAGGTGGTACACGGTGTGATCCGCATAAAACTCTCGTACTCTGCCTTGCTGGCCTGGGAGAATGTCTCCCGGTAACGGCGGTTCACGTTCTCGATCAGGCCCTCAAAGGCCACGTCGTAAACGCCGGTTCCCCTCTGTCCCGTATAGTGGACCTTTACTTCCTTTCCACCGGTTCCGTAAATCAGGAAATCATGGACTTCCTTCGGATAGTCCTTAAACGGAGTATCAAGATCAAAGTGATACTCTGCCGCCAGAGCATCCAGAATTGCCCTCGAAAAGCTTCCCGGCTTCGCGCAGGACTGCCAGCCAAGGACGACGATTGCTCCTTCGTTGATACTCAAGGACTTATCCGGGATCATCAGATCCTCATCAAATTCCATCTTATATCCAAGGCCGAAACAGTCCGGGCAGGCGCCGAACGGGTTATTAAAGGAGAAGCTTCTCGGCTCCACCTCCTCAATGCTGATCCCGCAGTCCGGGCAGGAAAAGCTCTGGCTGAAATTGATCGGCTCGCCGCCCGTCACGTCCACGATCATCAGACCGTCGGACAGCTTCATCACCGTCTCGATGGAGTCCGTCAGACGCTTCTCGATCCCCGGCTTCACAACGAGGCGGTCCACAACGATCTCGATATTGTGCTTGATGTTCTTCTCCAGCGATATCTCTTCTGACAGCTCATGAAGATTTCCGTCGATCATCACGCGGACATAACCGCTGCGTTTCGCCTGTTCCAGTACCTTCTCATGACGTCCTTTTCTTCCACGGACCATTGGCGCTAAAAGCTGGATCTTCGTCCGCTCCGGCATCGTCATGATCTGGTCCACCATCTGGTCCACGGTCTGTTTTCGGATCTCCCTGCCGCACTTCGGGCAGTGGGGGATACCGATTCTCGCGTAAAGAAGACGCATATAATCGTAGATCTCCGTCACGGTTCCTACAGTGGAACGCGGGTTGCGGTTCGTAGATTTCTGGTCGATGGAGATCGCCGGGGAAAGTCCCTCGATACTCTCCACATCCGGTTTTTCCATCTGTCCCAGGAACTGACGGGCGTAGGAGGACAGAGACTCCATATAGCGTCTCTGTCCCTCCGCGTAGATCGTATCGAACGCCAGGGAAGATTTTCCCGATCCGGAAAGTCCGGTCAGGACGACCAGCTCATTTCTCGGGATATCCAGGGAAATATTTTTTAAGTTGTGCTCGTTGGCACCTCGTATTTTTATATATTGCTTCGGCATTGTGTCTCTCCTCTTTGCCATGTCTGCTTTTGCTTTATCATTCTCACAGAGTTCCGGGACTATACGTTTTCCATGGATTCCGGTTACTGTCCCGTGTTACGGTCAGTATACCACAATTCCATTTTATATGCAAACATTTGTTCGTTTCATATTTTACCACTTTTCATCTGCGCAGACCGTTTCAATCGGCATATCCATCTGTCTTTTCCC
>CAKRNI010000269.1 GCA_934370915.1 uncultured Lachnospiraceae bacterium | reverse complement strand
GGTCAGAAGATCGAGTTAAAGGCTGCGGACGCAGGCGTGACTCCGAAGGAGTTTGTTGATGGCGTCGCAGGACAGATCAAGGAGATCTGGGATCTCATGAACACTTCCTATGATAAGTTCATCCGTACCACAGATGATTACCATGAGAAACAGGTTCAGAAGATCTTCAAGAAATTATATGATCAGGGCGATATCTACAAAGGACATTATGAGGGACTTTACTGCACACCGTGTGAGTCCTTCTGGACTCCGTCCCAGGTCGTTGACGGAAAATGCCCGGATTGCGGACGCCCGGTACAGCCGGCAAAGGAAGAGGCATACTTCTTCCGTATGAGTAAATATGCTCCGAAGCTCATCGAGTACATCAACGAGCATCCGGAGTTTATCCAGCCGGTATCCAGAAAGAACGAGATGATGAACAACTTCCTGCTTCCGGGACTTCAGGATCTCTGTGTATCCAGAACCTCCTTCAAGTGGGGAATCCCGGTCAGCTTTGATCCGAAGCACGTTACCTATGTATGGCTTGACGCGCTGACCAACTATATCACGGGAATCGGATATGACTGTGACGGAAACAGCGACGAGAAGTTTAAGAAATACTGGCCGGCAGACCTTCACCTGATCGGTAAAGATATTATCCGCTTCCATACCATTTACTGGCCGATCTTCTTAATGGCTCTCGGCCTTCCGCTTCCGAAACAGGTATTCGGACATCCGTGGCTGTTACAGGGCGATGGCAAGATGAGTAAGTCCAAAGGAAATGTACTTTACGCTGATACACTCGTTGACTTCTTCGGTGTCGACGCAGTGCGTTACTTTGTTCTTCATGAGATGCCGTTCGAGAACGATGGCGTGATCTCCTGGGATCTTATGGTTGAGCGCATGAACTCTGACCTTGCCAATATTCTCGGAAACCTTGTAAATCGTACTGTTTCCATGACAAATAAATATTTCGGCGGAATTGTCGAAAACAAGGGCGTTGCAGAGCCGGTGGATGAAGAGTTAAAGGCAACCGTTCTTGAGACGGTCAAGAAAGTAGACGAGAAGATGAACAAGCTCCGCGTTGCAGACGCGATCACAGAGATCTTCAATATCTTCCGCCGCAGCAACAAATATATCGATGAGACAACTCCGTGGACACTCGCAAAGGACGAGGCAAAGAAGGACCGTCTTGCAACCGTTCTCTACAACCTGACAGAGGCGATCACCATCGGTGCGTCCCTGCTGTATTCCTTCATGCCGGAAACTTCCGAGAAGATTCTCGCTCAGTTAAACACAGAGAAGAGATCCCTCGAGGACATGAATACCTTTGGTCTGTACCCGAACGGAAACAAGGTTACAGAGAAGCCGGAGATCCTGTTTGCTCGTATGGATATCAAGGACGTTATGGAGAAGGTTGAGGCCATGAAGGCAGCAGCCGCAGCGGAGAACCAGGAAGAGAAGAAGGAAGAAGAAAAACCGGGCATGGACGTTGAGAAGAAGCCGGAGATCACATATGATGATTTCGCAAAGCTTCAGTTCCAGATCGGTGAGATCGTGAAGTGTGAAGAGGTTCCGAAGTCCAAAAAATTACTCTGCTCCCAGGTTAAGATCGGTTCTGAGACAAGACAGATCTTAAGCGGAATCAAGGCATGGTATAAACCGGAAGATATGGTCGGCAGAAAGGTTATGGTCGTTACGAACTTAAAACCGGCGAAGCTTGCTGGAATGGTATCTGAGGGCATGATCCTCTGCGCTGAGGATGACGAGGGCAACCTTGCTCTTATGAGCCCGGCAAAGGATATCAAGTCCGGTTCCGAGGTTTGCTAGTGAACACGCGCTTTTCGGCGGAACAGCTAAAAAACATTGCCCTGGTCAGCATGGTCATCGACCATGCTGCCGTTGGGCTTATTGAACAGTCAGAACTGGCTTCGGGCGCTGCCTGGAGTCTCTGTGGGACAGCCATGCGCCTTGTGGGGCGTGTGGCTTTTCCTCTCTTTGCGTTTATGATTGCGGAGGGGGCGGCGCACACGAGAGACCGAAGAAGGTATGCGTTGAGGCTGCTTCTGCTGGCGGTTATTTCGGAGCTCCCCTTTGATCTTGTGGCGGGGGGAACATGGCTTTTTCCGGCGGACCAGAATACGGTGTTCACATTACTTTTGGGACTTCTGGCAGTCTGGGCTGGAGATCTGATCTGTGGGACCGGACCGGGAGTATCATACGGAACCCGGGAAAAAACAGGAGATGGCGGCAGGAAGGCGGTAGACCAGAGGAGATTTCTGTTGGAATATGAGCGGTATATCCGGGTTCTGGCGGCGGTTCCTTTCGGACTGGCAGCCTATTGTCTGAAGACGGATTATGGGTTTATGGGCGTGCTGTTGATCGTTATATTGTATACATTGCGCACGGAACCACAGCTTCGCACGGCTGTCTGCGTTGTGTTTTTATTTTGTATGTATATGGATTTCTATGGCGCTGCGGCTTGCGTTGCAATTTTCCTGATAAACCGTTACAATGGAGAAAAAGGCGGTGGGAACGGAAGGATTTTCTATCTGTTTTATCCGCTGCATCTGCTGGTGATCCGGGGAATCAAGCTGGCTGTGGGACTGTAGAAAATGAGATGGTGCAAAAAAGTCTTACAGATGCCGGCTCCGGATGAAAAAGAAAACGACATATGACTTGAGGACAGAAAGAATGGACTATATTTTTGACACACATGCCCATTACGACGATGAGGCATTTGACGCGGACCGGGAGGAGGTCCTCGCGGGATTAAAAGATCAGGGAGTCGGAACCGTTGTGAATGTCGGCGCGAGCATTGCATCGACAAAGACGACTCTGGCGCTGGCCGAGGCGCATTCCTTCATGTATGCGGCGGTGGGCGTGCATCCGAACGAGACGGCGGAGCTTACGGACGCGGATATGAAGTGGCTGGAATCCCTGACAGAAAATCCGAAGGTTGTGGCGATCGGCGAGATCGGTCTTGACTATTACTGGGACGAGCCGGTGCGGGAGATCCAGAAACACTGGTTTTCGGCACAGCTTGAGGTGACAAAGAAGACGGGACTTCCGGTGATCATCCACAGCCG
>CAKRNI010000268.1 GCA_934370915.1 uncultured Lachnospiraceae bacterium | reverse complement strand
GCGGCGTTCTTAAACAGCCTGCCGGAGGAAGAGATCAGGAAGATGGCAGATACCTATACTGACGGATATATCCGTGGATTTGAGGTCATGGGCCGGGATCTTTCGAAGAAGAAGACGGTGTCAGTGCGTTATCCGATCGGTTTTGAACGCATGGTACGTCAGGCAGTAAAAAATTTCGAGGCAGCGGGGCTTTCCGTGATCTTTTGCAGAAGTGCTGTGGGCAGCATCAACCGGAATCCGGCAGGGCACGGCGGATACGCATCCTCTTCCCCGAACAGACAGTATGATTATGACCATCGTTATGACAGCGCAGTCTATATGGACAAGGCGTTCCGCGACCGGAAAATCGGTGTTTTAAAGACTGCCTATGAGCAGTATAAGGAGGAAGCGGCAGCCTACGCGGGACCGGCGGTCATCGAAACCTTCGGTGAGCCGGGCTTTGAACCGGTGAACAAATCAGAGGCATGGGCGTTTACGGAGAAACAGCAGAACCTTTATCTGGAATACCGGAATCTTTCTATGCCGGTGGTGAACGAATATATTCCGGGAGATGAGACGAGCTTCACGATCATTGCGTTCCCGGTTCCGGCGATAGGGGAACAGTTCCCGGAAATATTTAAAGAGACGATCCGGATCAACACGCTGGACTACGAGCTTTACCGCGATATGCAGCAGAAGATCATCGATGTGCTCGATACGGCAGAGTATGTGGAAGTGATCGGAAAAGGTGAGAACCGGACGAACATGCAGGTACGTCTGGCGGCCCTTTCTGACCCGGAAAAGCAGACAAAGTTTGAGAACTGCGTGGCCGATGTGAATATTCCTCTCGGTGAGGTGTTCACTTCCCCGAAGCTTGCGGGGACAAACGGAATCTTAAATGTGGGAACAGTCTATATCGGAGATATCCAGTACCGGAATCTTATGATGGAGTTCAAAGACGGACGTGTAGTTTCTGCGGTCTGCGACAACTTTGCGGAAAATGGAGAGGTCGATAAAGAGGCGGGACACCGACTGATCGTGCAGGGGATCATGAATGGACATGAGGTTCTGCCGCTCGGTGAGTTCGCGATCGGAACGAACACGACGGCCTATGCGATGGCGGAGAAATTCGGGATCCTTGACCGCTTTCCGATCCTTATCGTCGAAAAGATGGGACCGCATTTCGCGGTGGGTGACACCTGCTACAGCTGGTCTGAGGACAGTCCGATGTACAATCCGGACGGTAAGGAGATGATCGCCAGGGATAACGAGATTTCTATATTAAGGAAGGAAGATGTCTCCAGGGCATATTTCGGTGTCCACACGGATATCACGATCCCGTATCAGGAACTGGAGAGAATTTCCGCAGTCCATGCAGACGGAACGAAGACAGATCTCATTCTTGACGGAAGATTTGTGCTGGCAGGTCTGGATGAATTAAATAAGCCGTTAAAACTTAAATAAACAGCAAATGGGGGCAATGGCAGTTGGCCCCATTGCCTGTGAAGCACCCTGAAAGGAATCCTGAAGTGATCTGTTTCAGGGTGTTTTTGCGCCGGGGTGTCATGTCACTGCATGAAGTTGGCAGAATCTATGGATTCCTACTTGACGTGCATGAAAAAACCTTGTATTATGATTGATAAGGAAACGTTGTTACTAAAAAGCTATTTATTAGAATAACTTATTAATAATCGTTACACTCATAAGGAGAAAAGCAATGGCAAAAGTTGGAATTGTAATGGGCAGCGACTCTGATATGCCGGTTATGGCGCAGGCTGCCGAAGTACTGGAACAGTTTGGTATTGATTTTGAAATGACGATCATTTCCGCTCACAGAGAGCCTGATACATTTTTTGAGTACGCAAAAAGCGCCGAGAGCAAAGGCATGAAGGTCATCATCGCCGGCGCAGGAAAGGCAGCACATCTTCCGGGAATGTGCGCAGCGATCTTCCCGCTTCCGGTCATCGGAATCCCGATGAAGACTTCTGATCTGGGCGGTGTAGATTCCCTCTACTCGATCGTTCAGATGCCGTCCGGTATCCCGGTAGCAACGGTAGCGATCAACGGCGGAAAGAATGCCGGTATCCTTGCGGCAAAGATCCTTGCAGCATCGGATGCGGAGCTGCTTGGAAAATTAAAAGCGTATTCCGAGAAGATGAAAACAGAAGTGGAAGGCAAGGCAGAAAAGCTTGACAGGATCGGATATAAAGAGTATCTTGCGTCCATGAAAAAGTGATCGTAACTGTTCAGTACCCTCACAGTTACGCGCAAAAATCCATTCCAAATCGGCTGTGCCGATAGGATTTTTGCCTTCTATTCTAAGTTTTCTTACGGTCAGCGCAGTAAATGCGCAGACCTATTGAATAGTTACAAGTGATCAACAGCTGTGTTGAAAAAGTAACGGGTAAAAGCCAGGACATGACGGCAGACCATATGCCGGAAAGAATGTCCGAAACTTAAGATTCTCCAGGAGGAAATACATATGGATTACAAGAAAGCCGGAGTTGATATCGAGGCTGGTTACAAGTCTGTAGAACTGATGAAAGAGCACGTAAAGAAGACGATGCGTGAGGAAGTTTTAGGAGGTCTTGGCGGATTTTCCGGTGCATTCTCCCTCGCAAAGATCAAAGATATGGAGGAGCCGGTCCTTCTCTCCGGCACCGACGGATGCGGAACAAAGGTAAAGCTTGCGATGATCATGGATAAGCATGACACGATCGGTATCGACGCAGTCGCTATGTGCGTCAACGATATCGCATGTGCAGGCGGTGAGCCGTTATTCTTCTTAGACTATATTGCATGCGGAAAGAACATTCCGGAGAAGATCGCGGATATCGTAAAAGGTGTTGCGGAGGGCTGTCTCCAGTCTGAAGCTGCCCTGATCGGCGGCGAGACCGCGGAGCATCCGGGTCTTATGGCAGAGGATGAGTATGACCTTGCAGGTTTCTCCGTTGGCGTCTGCGATAAAAAAGAGATGATCACAGGCGAGGATCTTCAGCCGGGTGATGTGCTGATCGGAATGGCTTCCACAGGTGTTCACTCCAACGGTTTCTCTCTTGTCCGCAAGGTATTTGAGAAAGAGATGACTGCGGAGGGCTTAAATACATATTA
>CAKRNI010000267.1 GCA_934370915.1 uncultured Lachnospiraceae bacterium | reverse complement strand
ACTTAATAAGGAAGTGATTCTGTTTTAACTGCCGGCCGGGGCATCAGTCTGCACATACAGAAGTTATGTCTTGAAGTGGATACCAGGCTGGTCCTTGAATGCCGCAGTAAGCCAGTATAAACGGGGGTTCTGACATTTTAAATGGGTGAGAGAAAACTAACTGCCGATTGGACAGAAAAAAACACACAGAAAAGGCAGATCTGCCCCGAATTTTGAAAGATTATATATTGCATTTTGATTTCATGAATGCTATAATTTTGAGTCGGTAATGCAAAAATTAGAAATAGTAGTGTATACAATGTAAGATGACTGTGCAAAACGGGTCGGGAAATGATCGGTGAGAGGACAGTTATAGATGAAGAAAGAGGATTGATTATGAAGATCAAACGCGAAGATATCAGAAACATTGCGATCATCGCCCACGTTGACCACGGTAAAACAACACTGGTTGACCAGTTATTAAAGCAGAGCGGCGTATTCCGCGCAAATCAGGAAGTAGAAGAGCGTGTCATGGACTCCAATGACATCGAGAGAGAAAGAGGAATCACCATTCTTTCCAAGAATACAGCCGTATTCTACAAAGGCGTGAAGATCAACATCATCGACACCCCAGGTCATGCGGACTTCGGCGGAGAGGTTGAGCGTGTCCTTAAGATGGTAGACGGTGTCGTCCTTGTCGTTGACGCATTCGAGGGACCGATGCCGCAGACGAAGTTCGTTCTCCAGAAGGCACTTGACCTTGATCTTAGGGTTATCGTCTGCATCAACAAGATCGACCGTCCGGAGGCAAGACCGGAGGCAGTGATTGATGAGACACTTGAGTTATTCATGGATCTCGACGCATCCGATGAGCAGCTTGACTGCCCGTTCGTTTACGCGTCTGCCCGTGCAGGTTTCGCAAAGAAAGAATTAGATGATCCGGAAGTGGATATGAGCCCGTTATTCGAGACCATCATCAACTATATCCCGGAGCCGGAAGGTGACCCGGAGGCTGAGACTCAGGTTCTTATCAGCACCATCGACTACAACGAGTTCGTAGGCCGTATCGGTATCGGTAAGATCGACAGCGGTTCCTTAAAGTTAAATCAGGACTGCGTGATCGTAAACCATCATGATCCGGATAAGATGAAGAAGGTTAAGATCGGTAAGCTCTATGTATTCGACGGCTTAAAGAGAGTTGAGGTACAGAACGCGACCATCGGTGAGATCGTAGCGATCTCCGGTATCCCGGATATCCATATCGGTGATACCCTGTGCTCCCCGGAGAAGCCGGAGGCGATTCCGTTCCAGAAGATCTCCGAGCCGACGATCTCCATGAACTTCATGGTAAACGACAGCCCGCTGGCAGGTCAGGAAGGTAAGTTCATTACTTCCCGTCATCTCCGCGACCGTCTGTTCCGTGAGTTAAACACCGACGTCAGCCTTCGTGTGGAAGAGACAGAGTCCGCAGACTGCTTCAAGGTTTCCGGCCGTGGTGAGCTTCACCTGTCTGTTCTTATCGAGAACATGCGCCGTGAGGGCTTTGAGTTTGCTGTCAGCAAGGCAGAGGTTATCTACAAATACGACGAGAGAAACAGAAAGTTAGAGCCGATGGAGCTCGCTTACGTTGACGTTCCGGACGAGTTTACCGGAGCTGTCATTCAGAAGCTCACAAGCAGAAAGGGCGAACTTCAGGGAATGAGCCCGACAAACGGCGGCTACACAAGACTTGAGTTCTCGATCCCGTCCAGAGGTCTCATCGGTTACCGCGGCGAGTTTATGACAGATACAAAGGGTAACGGTATCTTAAACACAAGCTTTGACGGATACGCTCCGTTCAAGGGAGAGTTAAGCTACAGAAAGACTGGTTCCCTGATCGCGTTCGAGGCCGGTGAGTCCATCACCTACGGTCTGTTCAACGCCCAGGAGAGAGGTACCCTGTTCATCGGACCGGGTGTAAAGGTTTATTCCGGTATGATTGTTGGACAGAGCCCGAAGGCGGAGGATATCGAGATCAACGTCTGCAAGACAAAGAAGTTAACAAATACACGTTCCTCCAGCGCCGATGAGGCATTAAAGC
Source organism: uncultured Lachnospiraceae bacterium (assembly GCA_934370915.1). GTDB lineage: Bacteria > Bacillota > Clostridia > Lachnospirales > Lachnospiraceae > Pilosibacter. Next base: position 1,081 of record CAKRNI010000267.1, on the reverse strand, counting down.
TTGTTCCGCCGAAGATCATGAGCCTGGAGCAGTGCCTGGACTTCATCGATACAGATGAGCTTCTTGAGATCACACCTACAAGCCTTCGTATCAGAAAGAAGATCCTTGATCCGACCCTCAGAAAGAGAGCCATGATCAGCAAGAAGAGCCAGATGTAATCATAGATCACCATCTGCGCGGAAACGTACGAAGAAAGGATCACGAAGACGCAGCGTGATCTTATGAAAAGATAGAAAGAAAGCAGGATCGCTTCCGCATGAAAAAGTGTGGGACGGTCCTGCTTTTATCATACAGCCGGATTGAGAGAAATAAGAAACCTGTGTGATGGATTCCTGATGGCTGAGCAGCAGAATGTGTTTATGCAGGAGCCTGGAACGCTGTCCGGCGTGCATTGAAAGAGGGAGAATTATGTTTCAGATATTGATCAGCGCCTGTCTCATCGGTGAAAACTGCAAGTGGGACGGCACGAACAACCGCAATCAGGATGTGCTCGATTTTATGAAAAAAATGGAAGGGAAGGCAAAGTTCCATCCGGTCTGCCCGGAACAGGCGGGGGGACTTCCGACCCCGCGGGCGGCCTCTGAAATCCATATGCCGGACGAGGCGGTCATGAACACGAAGGGCGAGGATGTGACGGCAGAATTTCTCCTCGGCGCCGATTTCGCGCTTCGGGAGGCGAAGAAATATGAATGTACCATCGCAATCTTAAAAGAAAGAAGCCCGTCATGCGGCTCAAACGGGATTTACGATGGAAGCTTTTCTCATAAGCTCCGCGATGGAATGGGAAAGACGGCGGCTTTGCTCGCCGGGTATGGACTGAAAGTGTACGGGGAGAGCCGACTGAAAGAACTGGAAGCTGTGATCAACAGCGGAGAGTTGAATTGATGGTTTAGAGGTTTAAGAATAAGAAAAGCAGAAGAACATCCACATGGAATGTTTTTCTGCTTTTTCTGATATCTGTGCCGCCTGGCTGAAATCAATAATCTTACAGCGTCTTCGCCCTGTCCGCGATCGCCTCATGGAAATTGATGACCCGGTGGTCATATGTCTCGTTCATAAGCGGGGAGGAGATCATGAAATC
>CAKRNI010000266.1 GCA_934370915.1 uncultured Lachnospiraceae bacterium | reverse complement strand
TTCGGCTATATCCTTCCCACTACCGGGTGGATTCGGGACTTTAACCCGTTAGAAACGTGCGCCGCTAGGCGCACAAGAAAAAACTTCCGGACTATTTGGACCGGAAGTTTTTTTCACAATCATTTCTTTATTCATAACTGCTCAGTACCTTCACCGTTACGAGTAAAAATGTTTTTACACCAAACAGATTCCTGTTTACTCCGCATCTTCCTCCAACGTATACGGGGTAACCTGATATACATAGTAGTTCAGCCAGTTCGTATACAGCGTGTTCGCCATATTTCTCCACATAAGCGGAGGAACGGAGAACGGGTCATCATGCTCGTAGTAGTGGACTGGAAGCGCCGGATTTAAGCCTTTGTTGAGGTCGCGGTGATACTCGTTATTCAGGGTCATACGGTCGTATTCCGGGTGTCCCTGAACAAAGATCTGGCTGCCATTCTGGTTCATAACGAGGAAGACCCCTGCTTCGTCAGACTTTGCGAGGATCCGCAGTTCCGGATGTTTTAAAATATCCTCCTCCCACACTTCTGTATAGCGGGAATGCGGGCACTTAAAGTAATCGTCAAAGCTTCGGAGCAACGGAACACGCTTATCCAGCGCTTTCTGTGTATACACACCGGAAAGTTTTTCTTTTCGTAAGTGTTTCGGGATTCCGTAATGATAGTAAAGTCCGGCCTGAGCCCCCCAGCACAGATGCATGGTGGATGTCACATGGGTCTTGCTCCATTCCATGATCCGGGTGAGCTCCTCCCAGTAATTGACCTCCTCAAATTCCATCAGCTCCACCGGTGCTCCAGTGATGATCATTCCGTCGAAGTGTTTCTTTTTGATCTCCGGAAATGTCACATAAAATTTATTTAAGTGACTGGCTGAGGTGTGGGTGGACTCATGGGTGGACATCGTCATGTAGGTACACTCCACCTGCAGAGGTGTATTGGAAAGGGCTCTTAAAAGCTGAGTCTCCGTCTCCTCCTTTAACGGCATGAGATTTAAAATTAAAATCTCCAGAGGACGGATATCCTGGCTTTTCGCGCGGTCCTCGTCCATAATGAATACATTTTCGCTCTCAAGGATCGCTCTTGCCGGCAATCCATTCTGTATTTTAATCGGCATTTTCTTCTTCTCCTATCATCTTCAGAAAATCCGCTTCGGAAAGGATCGGAATGCCAAGTTCTCTTGCCTTCTTATTCTTTGACGAATTGGATGTCACATCATTGTTGATCAGATAACTTGTCTTTGCTGATACGGAACCGGCAGCCTTTCCACCCAGAGATTCTATTTTTTCCTGAAGCTCCTTCCGGTTCGCGAAGCGCTCCACGGAACCGGTGATCACGAAGGTCTTCCCGGCTAATGTCTGTTCCTCGTTCCTGACTTCATTTTCGAACGTCAGGTCTGCCAGCAAATGATCCAGTGTCTCGTTGTTCCTGTCATTCTTAAAGTACGTCACCCACGCATCCGCAAGCACGCCGCCGATTCCATCAATGGAGCACAGTTCTTCCGCACCAGCCTTCCGCATGGCATCCAGATCGAAATCGAAATGCCGGCAGATCACCTTCGCGTTGGCGAGACCGATCCCGGCGATTCCAAGGCCGAAGATCAGCCGCGGCAGTGTGGTGTGGGACGCGGTCTTTGCAGCCGCTATGAGATTCTCATAAGACTTTTCACCGAAACCTTCCATCGTCACGATAGCGTCACGATGGCGGTCCAGATGGAACATATCATCAAATTCATGGATAAATCCGGCAGCGATAAATTTCTCTAAGGTCATCTCGGAGAGACCGTCGATATTCAACGCGTCCCTGCTCACAAACAGATCAAAGCTCTTGATCTTTTTCGCCTGACAATCCGGGTTCGTACAGTAGAGGGATTTCACATCGTTCAGATTACGGATCTCCGTCTTTCCGCCGCATACCGGACAGGTCGCCGGGATATCACGGACACCGCTTCTTGTCAGGTTATCCGCGATCTGTGGAATGATCATGTTCGCCTTGTAGACCGTGATCCTGTCTCCTGCACCGAGCTCCAGCCCTTCCATGATGCTGATGTTGTGGACACTGGCGCGGCTTACTGTGGTTCCTTCCAGCTCCACAGGCTCAAACACGGCAACCGGATTGATCAGTCCTGTCCGCGACGCGCTCCATTCAATGTAGGAAAGCGTCGTCTCCTGAATCTCATCCGCCCATTTAAAAGCGATGGAATCTCTCGGAAATTTTGCAGTCCGCCCCAAGGACTGTCCGTATGCGATATCATCATATAACAGCACAAGACCATCTGACGGGATATCGTAGTGCTCGATCTTTTCAGCGAATCTGCGGACTGCCCCGGAAAGTGTCCCCGCGGTCACTTCCACAAATTCCACGGTCTCAAATCCAAGGCCGGAAAGCCACAAAAACTGCTCTTTTCTGGAATTTTTAAAGTCCACACCGTCCGCACGGACCAGTGCAAAGGCCATAAACCGGACATTTCTTGAGGCTGTGATCCTGCTGTTCAGCTGGCGCACGGAACCGCTGCAGAGGTTTCTCGGATTCTTATACTTCGCATCCACATCAGCGATGGAATCATTTAATTTTTCGAAATCCGAATAGCTGATCACCGCCTCACCGCGCAGGATCAGCTGTCCTTTGTAGGGAATCGTTGTCGGAATATTGATAAAGGTCCTGGCATTTGGAGTGATGACCTCACCGATCTCGCCGTTTCCGCGGGTAACCGCTTTCGCGAGAACTCCATCCTCATATGTCAGGACCACGGTAAGTCCATCCATCTTCCAGGATAAAAGCCCCGTCTGGTTTCCAAGCCATTCTCTCAGTTCATCGACACTCTTTGTCTTATTCAATGACAGCATCGGCCGTTCATGGCGCTCCTTTGGGAGTTCGCTTAAGATCTCATATCCTACTTTCTGGGTCGGACTTCCTGCGAACACAGTCCCTGTCTCCTGTTCCAGCTTCAGGAGTTCATCATAAAGCCTGTCATATTCAAAGTTGCTCATGATCTCGCGGCTCTCCTGGTAATAGGCCTTTGCAGCCTCGGAAAGAAGCGGGATCAGCTCCTTCATCCTCTTGATCTTGTCGTCCATATTTTATGCTCCTTGCGCTCCGGCGCACCCGGTTTCCAGCTTTCCGGGGATGCGGGGGCTTTCTTTTCCGGCTTCTTTTCACCGT
>CAKRNI010000265.1 GCA_934370915.1 uncultured Lachnospiraceae bacterium | reverse complement strand
ACCTGATTCTCCTGTCCGATCCTGTGGGCACGGTCTGTGGCCTGATTCTGGGCCGCCACGTTCCACCACGGATCGTAGTGGATCACCACATCCGCAGCCGTAAGGTTCAGCCCCGTTCCGCCGGCCTTCAGGGAGATCAGGAACACCATCACATCGTCCTTCTGGAACGAGGAGGCCATCTGCATGCGATCCCGCTTCGACGTGGAGCCGGTGAGCAGATAGAATGGGATCTTCTCCTTTTTCAGGCGCTTTGCGATGATCTCAAGCATCGATGTAAACTGGGAGAACAGAAGGATCTTATGCCCCGCTGACGTTCCGTTTATGAGAAGCTCCATACAGGTGTCAAACTTCGCGGAACCGCCCTTATAGCCCTCAAAGCACAGGGACGGTTCACAACAGATCTGGCGCAGCCGCATAAGCTCCGCAAGGATCTGCATCCGTTCTTTTCCGTAATCGCCGTCAGTACCTTCCATGAGCTGTTCCTTCAGGGAAGCCGCCGCCGCCGTATAGAGATCCTTCTGCTCTCCTTCCATACTGGAATAGAGGACCGTCTCCAGTTTATCCGGAAGTTCCTTCAGGACATCTTTCTTTAAACGCCTTAAAATAAACGGTCCTGTGAGCTTCTTTAACCGGGTCAGTGCATTCAGATCCTGATCTCTCACGATTGGCATCTCGAACGCCCGCTTAAACTTCTGTGACGTGAATAAAAATCCCGGCATCAGGAAGTCGAAGATACTCCAGAGTTCTCCAAGGTGATTCTCGATCGGTGTTCCTGTCAGGGCGAATCTCGTTCTGGCAGGAACAGCCTTCACGGATTTTGCCGCCTGAGTCGAAGAATTCTTGATATACTGGGCCTCGTCGATGATCTCAAAGCGGAATTCCTTTTCATGATACCAGAGGATATCGCGCTTTAAAAGATCGTAGGAGGTAATGATCACGTCCGGGCGTTCCGTCTCGTACGCCGCAAACATCGCCTCCCGCTCCTCCTGATTTCCTGCTGCCGTCATGATCTTAAGCTCCGGTGCGAACCGGGCAAACTCATTTTCCCAGTTGTATACAAGGGACGCCGGGCATACCACAAGAGACGTTCCGCCATTTTCTTCTTTTGCATCCAGGAAAAGGGCGATGACCTGAATCGTCTTTCCAAGTCCCATCTCATCTGCGAGGATCCCGCCGAAGCCGTAGGCATCCAGACTCTTTAACCACCGGTACCCCACCTTCTGGTAGCTCCTGAGCATCGGTGCAAGGCACTTCGGAATCTCATAATCACTGTCTTCCACGTCCTTCATGCCGCGGACCACGGCCTTAAAAAGCTGGTCACGGTACACGCTGACGCTCTTATCTTCCTTTAATGCCGCGTCCAGAAACATCGCGCGGTACGCCGGCAGCCTGATCGTATCGGAATCCACAAGTTCCTTCGCTGCGCCAAGCTCCTCCGCGATCTTTGCAACCGTTAAAAGTCCGCCGTCCCCCAGAGTCAGAAAATCACCGTTCTTCATCCGGTAAAAGCTCTTTTTCTTTCCGTAAGCCGCAAGCACTGCCGCGAGCTCTTCTCTCGGAAGAGCCCCAGTGTCTACCTCTAACTCCAGCCATCTTCCCAACGTCCGGACCTGAACGGACGTGCTCACCGGCGGCAGGACACGGATCTTTTTGAAGGACTCGGATACGAACACCTCTCCGGCATCCATAAATTTCTTCATGCCTTCGGAGATCAGACGGTAAACCGCCTCGTCATCATTTTTAATGACAAGATTTCCTGATCCGTCCTCCGTATATTTAAAATAGGTCGTGATCAGCTGACTCACCTTAAACTCTCCCGGAACATCCCGGCAGATCTCTTTCGGAACATTCTCATCTGCTAAAGGATGGAAGGAAAACTCGCCGTAGGAAAGTTCCGGACGGAGAGTTACGGTTCCCGCTGCATCGCTGTCAAAATAAAAGGACGACTTTAATTCTTTCGGGCGGTAGCTTTCAAGGTCAACCCCCTCGGAACGGATGAGTCCGAGGGACTCCAGTTTTCTTAAAACACGCTCATAAAAAAGCGGCATATCCCGGTCATTGACAGAGACCTCGTTCTCTGCATCCATTCCCATGACCATGTATTCCATAAATACGGTCAGGCACTCTGTGTAATCCTGATCACAGCAGTAGATTGCTTCCTGATCTGCGATAAATAAGGACTTCTCGCCGGAAAAGGCCATAATATCCTTATCAACCGTAACCTTGATCCCGTCACGGCCCTCTTTCTTTACAACCGCGGTAAAGATCGGATTCTCCCGTTTTACCGTCAGCATCCTCTTTCTCTTCCGGTAATCCTCGCACTCAATGGTCTGGCCTTCCATGATGGCAAAAAAGCGCTCTCGTCCAGCTTTTCCAAGGATCAGTTCTTTTAACGCCGGCTCCGCTTCCATGGAAAACCGGCCGCTTCCGCGGTACTGTTCTCTGAAAAAGCCGACACGTTCCATGATGAGAAGCGCCAGCGCCCGGCTCTCCTCGTCGAAAGCCTGAAGACTGTGATGGAACGCAAGGCCTTTTCCGTACTGGACAAGGCTCATGGTTTCCATCGCCTTCGCGAAGGCTGTCAGATCCTTCACCGGGTACTGTTTTTCACGGCCCACCGTGAAGCGGACCCTTACCTGATCTCTTGAGACCGCAACGATGGGAATCAGACGGTAATGCCCTTCCTCAGAGGCCCCCATGATCCGGCTCACCTCTCGGTTCGTGTACTCCCGGACCATAAAACGGACTTTCTGGGATGTGGAAACCGGATGCTTTGACTCCCTGCTCTCCTTCCGGAGCCATTCCGCGATCAGAGCGTGGGCATGCGGACACATGGGGATCCCGTCAGGTCCCTGTGTGCAGGATACGCCGCAGAAGCCGAGATTTCTTCCCGTTTTACTGATATGCGAACAAGAGTAGTCAAAATTCTGACTACCCTTGCGCAGGATACGGACACGGTATTCATCTTCCCCGTCCATGACGGTTCCCCTGATCTCTGTCTCACCTTTCCAGAAGGTCTCGGCAGTAAGTTCCGTTACTTCCATATCATTCCGTCCCCCCGGTTTGTTTTATTGCTTACTATCCATGAAACGGATCGCTCCGCACTTCGTGCTCCCACGATCCTGACTTCATTCGCAATCCAGCCTGGCGGCTTACTTGCTCATGAAGTTTTGCCTGTCATATGTCTATGCATCTGTGCAGGC
>CAKRNI010000264.1 GCA_934370915.1 uncultured Lachnospiraceae bacterium | reverse complement strand
GTAATATCCGCAATGGCCATAGACGGGGTTGCCGGTTTATTGACAACCTGAGAAACGGCATACGGGACGTGGATAAAACCGCCGCGTGCATTTGGAAACTCCTTCTGGATATAGTATAAAATTCCATACATGACATGGTTGCAGATATAGGTTCCTGCGGTGTTGGAGAGAGTAGAAGGATAACCGGCGTTCTTGATCGCCTGAACCATCGCCTTCACCGGAAGATTGGAGAAATAAGCGGCATCCCCATCTGCAAAGATCGGCTCATCGATGGGCTGGTTTCCCTCATTATCCGGGATTCTTGCATCCGTTACATTGATCGCAACACGCTCCGGGGTAACGCCGAACCGTCCGCCGGCCTGACCGATGCTGATAACGATATCCGGGTGGAGCTCCTGCATCTTTTCATGGACCTTCGCAATGGATTTAGCGACTACGGTCGGAATCTGCAGCTTCGTGATTTTTGCCCCGGCGATCTCGTCTTTCATGGCTTTTACGGCTTCCCATGCCGGATTGATCGGCTCTCCGCCGAAGGGGTCGAACCCGGTGATCAGTACGTTCATGTAAATTCCTCACTTTCTTTAAAGCCGCATCTGCAACGCGGGGGATTTTCAGTCCGGAAAATCCACGCCCGTGATATTAACGGCATATTTTCTCAGGAGACGTATTTGACAAACAGAGTCTCCGACGTTATGATAGATAAGGATATTATACAGGAAAATAAAAGAATTCGCAAATGCAATTCCTGTACACGGACAGGAATTTTCTAATATGCAATCGTGCGAAGATGCAGATTGCCGCACGCGACCGCGCGAGGCGCGAGAATGTGCCAGGCACATTTTTTGTTGAAAATCCCGTACGATACAGAAAAGCAAAAACAGATAGAAAAGAGGAAAAATTATGTTTCGCAGAATCGGAAAAAATGATCCATGCTGGTGTGGAAGCGGGAAGCCATATTGTGAGTGCCATATGACATTTGACCAGAAGATCAGTCGTGCCCGTTTCGCAGGCCATGAGGTTCCGTCCCACAAGATCATCAAGACACCGGCACAGATTGAGGGTATCCGTGAGAGCGGAAAACTGAATGTGGCAGTCCTTGACTATGTGGCGGAGCACATCAGGGCGGGAATTACCACAGAAGAGATCGACCAGTGGGTATACGACTTTACGACAAAGCACGGCGGGATTCCGGCACCGTTAAATTATGAGGGATTCCCGAAGAGCGTGTGCACCTCCATCAATGATCAGGTGTGCCATGGAATCCCATCCAGGGATGTTGTCTTAAAAGACGGCGATATCATCAACGTGGATGTCTCCACGATCCTTCACGGATATTTCTCCGATTCGTCCAGAATGTTCCTGATCGGCAACGTGGACCCGGAGAAGGAAAAACTTGTCCGCGTCACGAACGAAGCTGTGGAAAAAGGTCTCGAACAGGTAAAACCGTGGGGATTCTTAGGCGATATGGGTCAGGCAGTCCATGACTACGCGAAGAAGAACGGTTACACCATTGTCGAGGAAGTCGGCGGCCACGGTGTCGGTCTTGAGTTCCATGAAGACCCGTTTGTAAGCTATGTGACAAGACGGGGCGAGGAGATGCTTATGGCACCGGGGATGATCTTTACCATCGAGCCGATGATCAACATGGGCCGTCCGGATATCTTTGTGGATGACAGCAACGGCTGGACGATCTATACCGATGACAGGCTTCCGTCCGCCCAGAGGGAGATCATGGTACTCGTGACAGAGACCGGACATGAGGTCCTTGCGTGGTAGAAAAACCTGATAGAAAACAGGAAAAATCCTTGAATAGTATCTGAAAATTCGGTATAATATAGTCAAATAACAGTAAACGTGAGATTTGAATAAGGAGGATCGTGTATGGAGTTAAAGTATGACAAAATTCAGACGACCGGTACAGATGCCCCGTTAAAAATCGTAAAGGGACATTTTGCAACGAATCATGCCCACACGAATTACTATTTTGACCTGACGACGGTAAAGAGCCGTCTGAGTGAGGCGGGAGGAATTGCCCAGGCTCTCGTACATATGTATCTGTACGATATGATCGTCGATACGATCGTATGCATGGAAGGGACCGAAGTGATCGGAACACTTCTTGCGCAGGAACTGACAAAAGGCGGTTTCATGTCGAAGAACGCCCACAAGACGATCTACGTTATCAAACCGGAGTTCAACAGCAACAGCCAGATTGTGTTTAAGGACAATTACCGCGCAATGATCAACGGAAAGAATGTGCTGATCCTCACTGCGACCGTGACAACAGGTCTGACGATCAACAAGGCGATCGAGGGTGTCCAGTACTATGGAGGAGTCATTCAGGGGATCTCCGCAGTATTCAGCGCGCTTGAGAATGTCAACGGCATTCCGATCAAGTCGGTATTCGGATTAAAAGATGTTCCGGATTACCAGTACAGCGATTACAGAAACTGCCCGTTATGTAAGGAAGGAAAGAAGCTGGATGCGCTGATCAATCCGTATGGATATTCAAAACTGTAAAAATTAATATGAAATAGGAGCAGCTCTGCAGGCCGGGGGAAATCCCGGCGCCTGCAGAGCTTTTTCCTTTAACAGGAAACTCTGAGAAATTCCCTGTTAAACAAAAAGGTATTTAGGGGCGGGCAATGTTACATAACTCTGGTTCATACAAGCTATAAAAAGAAACTACTTGCAATTTCTGACAAAGTGCTTATAATAAAACATAGCAACATTGCTGAAGGGCAACTGGAAAGGAGACGCAAAGATATGACGAATCTTATTCTACTCGCAGTCGTGATTCGAATTATCGTCAGCATTATCGTCGTGAACGGGAATGCTTATTTGCGTTATACTGAATCCGGGATTGCCTGATAGAAACTTGAAAGAACAAGTTACGAAGAAAAGCAAGGCCTTACAGTGTAACGCTGTAAGGCTTTTTTATACCTGAATTTTGATACGGACATTTGTCCGTATCGAAAGAAGAAAAGACAGGAATGTCTGACAAAGTCGGACATTCCGAAAGAAATAAGATGAGGGGAAAAACAGCTATGAAAATGAACGGAGCGCGGATCCTGGTGGAAGAGCTGATCCATCAGGGCGTGAGAGTGGTCTTCGGATATCCGGGGGGCGCAGTGCTTGATATCTATAACGAACTCTATCTTGCGTCTGACCGTATCGGACATGTCTTAGCGGCCCATGAGCAGGGAGCTGCCCATGCCGCTGACGG
>CAKRNI010000263.1 GCA_934370915.1 uncultured Lachnospiraceae bacterium | reverse complement strand
AAGGACGTTGTAGACGGCGCTCCGAAGGTTCTTAAGCAGGGTGCATCCAAAGACGAAGCTAACGACATCAAGACAAAACTTGAGGCTGAAGGCGCTAAGATTACTCTTAAGTAATCAACTTTTATACCTTGAATGTTTTAAATCCGCAGGTTGGGGAACCATCCTGCGGATTTTTTTCGCTTTTGGGGATTGTAAGCAATTTGGCGGTGGAAAGACAGGCGCTTATGTGTTAAAATGGATAGCATGAAAATGGCATTGCCTGCCCATTACCCGGATAAGAAAGATGCCAATATGCATGCGTGTGATGCGGCGGGACAAAAAGGAGTAAGAAATGATTGAGGAATTAGTAAAGAGATATCCGGTTCTGGAATCCATAAAGGATCAGATCGGGGACGCATACAGGCTTTTAGAGGCATGCTATGAAAACGGCGGAAAGCTTCTGATCGCCGGAAACGGTGGAAGCGCTGCTGACTCAGACCACATCGTAGGTGAATTGATGAAAGGCTTTGTAAAACGCCGTCCGGTACCTGCAAAGCTTGCAGAGGCTTTAAAACAGGCAGACCCGGAAAGAGGTGCGGAGCTTGCAGAAAAGCTTCAGGGCGGACTTCCGGCGATCGCACTTACAAATCATGCGGCACTGTCCTCCGCATTTGCGAATGATGTGGATGGAACCTTATCTTATGCCCAGCAGGTAAACGGATACGGAAAAGCAGGAGATATCTTTCTGGGGATCAGCACGTCCGGAAACGCGGAAAATGTAATGTATGCGGCCGTGACTGCAAAGGCGAAGGGACTCAAAGTTATCGGTCTCACCGGTAAGACAGGAGGAAAGCTTGCGAAGATCGCGGATGTTTCCATCATCGTTCCGGAACAGGAGACCTACAAGATCCAGGAGCTTCACCTGCCGATCTACCATGCGCTCTGCCTGATGCTGGAAGACCGATTTTATGCGGAATAGGAAAGCGTGGCGGAGAAAAACCATGACCTGGGGGGAATTATGAAGAGACGGGAATGGGTCTCGTTAATTATTCTGGCGCTGGTGGCGGTACCTGCGCTGCTAGTTGCCATTGGACAGATCTACGTGACGGGAGTGGACGGGATCAGACTTCGAAGACCGGAGACGATCAATCTTCTGACAGAGATCACCGTGCTGTTTTTCCTGTATCTGTCCGCAATCCTGAAAATTGAATCAAACCGGATCCGAATGGGCGCGGTATTGCTGGTCACAGCTGGGTTCCTCTGGATCCACCGGGCATTTACCGCAATGCTTTTGTCCGGTGCTTATGTACTGGTACTGCTGATGTTAGGCGCGCGGCTCCGCAGAGGGCTGGACAGAAAGCGTATCTGGACAGAATACCATGGGATCACGGGATTTGCGGACTTCCTTCTCGGAAGCGGATGTATGATCCTGATATTCTGTATGGGATCCCTGTTTTTTGGATGCGGGATCAGGAGCTTTCGGATCCTCACAGTGATCATCGCCGGATTTCTGGTGGGATTCCGATATATGGAATTGAGAACGGCGGGAGATGCCGGAAAGCCGTGGAAACGGATCCCGGAAAGGACAAAAATATCCCCGGAGATGTCAGTCTGCATCGCGCTCATGCTTGCGATGATCCTCTTACAGGCGGGACGAATGAACATCTGTGCCGACTATGATTCGCTCCACTATGGTCTGCGAAACGAGTATGTTCTGGATAACGGCGGCGGAATCTATGAAAATCTTGGAATGGTGAATGTGGTATATACCTATTCAAAAGGTCTTGAGACGCTGCTTTTACCGATCTCAGGTCTGCCGTCCTACGGATTTTTCCTGAGTTTTCAGATTTGGATGACCATCGGGGTTCTGATTGCGGCCGGACAGATCGTGGAACTGTTTGTGGGAAGAAAGTACGCAGTTGGCTGCATGACACTCCTCTCCTGTATTCCGGGGATCATGAACATGTCCATCACGGCGAAGACTGATTCCATGACGGTGTTTATGCAGCTTGTGATGCTGCTGTTTCTCCTGCTTTATATCCGCAGACAAAGGAGTGCCTGTCTTATCCTTGCGGTTGACGCCTATCTGATGACACTTGTGTTAAAGCCTACGGCGCTTGTGTTTTCCACGGCGGCGGCAGGAACAGCGGGACTTTATATCCTGTTTACAAAGCAGCTGAAGTTTAAAATCAGGGGAAGCTTTCTGCCGTCATTGGGCTTTACGGTTCCGATGTGGCTTCTCATCTGGTATCGTACATGGCTGCACACGGGACTTCCGCTGACATCTGTGTTCAACTCGATCTGGGCGGCTCTTGGATTTACCGTCCGATACCCATACCGGTTCGAGAGCCTTCCGTCGAACGGCGGATCATTGATCTCGGTGGCGGGACTGAAACACATCTTAAAGAGAATTTACGGCGTTCTCATGGCCCCGGTGGGCGAGGATATGGCCCATGTGCGGATCGCCTGGGGTACGCCGCTGCTCCTGATCTTCCTGCTTCTGGTCTGCCTGCCGATTCTGGCCGATGTGAGAAGATCGAGACGGAAAGAAAAAAATACGCTGATCTGTCTGGCGCTGGTATTTGTGACGAACGGGCTGATGAGTCTCGTGGCCCTCTACCTGTTATGGCAGGTGGACGGCAATTATTTCCTCCTTCTCTACGCCCTGTCGGCAATCCTGGCGGTCATAACTGTGGGAAAATTAAAGAGTAGGTTCCTTTGCAGGACGATCTGCAGGATGCTGGTACCGTTTCTGGTCTTTAATGTGACTGTCACGGCAGTGAGCAACTGGGGAGGAACTCTGGGACTGACACCGGTGAAATTCATCCACAGGGGATACTATGACCATATGGAAGAGTCTAAGGAGCTGCTTGTCTCCTACGGAAATGAGAAAATCTGGGATGTTCTGGCAAAGAATCCGAGAAACAGGGTCATCGTATTCGGGGAACAGCCGGAGATGCTGAGATTCCCGTGCTGTACCCAGAGCTACACGGATATCGAGGGAAGCGGTGGAAACTTCAATCTCTCATCCAGCCCGGAGGCACTGGCGGACTTCTTTACATTTGCGGAAGTGAATTATATCTATCTCGGAAGCGGATACTTAAAGCCTGGAACGGATGGATTCCGGAACGTGACAGGTCTCTTAAAACAGGGGTATCTTAAGGATCTCCTGTATGAAAACGGAAACGGGCTTGCGGTATTCTCGTCTGAGCCGAAGAACCTCACCGAGGAGGAGAGTGAGGCGCTTTTAGCGGAGTTTACTGAAAAATACTGGCCCGGAGAACAGCA
>CAKRNI010000262.1 GCA_934370915.1 uncultured Lachnospiraceae bacterium | reverse complement strand
GCAGGTAACATCGCCGAAGTCAGAGGAACCGGTGCTCCAGCCGTTATAGTCGAAGACAACTTTCTTTCTTCCGCAGAGTGCCACGCAGCATTCCTCAGCAAGCTTCATGAATGCAGGATCATGATACTCCGGCGCATATCCGGGACGGTCGCTCAGCTCTACGCCTGCGCCCATAGCCAGTGCGGCTCCGGTCAGCGCTCGGTTCACCTTGATATTCTCTCTCTTGATCGCGTCTAAGGATTTTCCGCGGACATAGCTCTCGATCTTCATCTCGTCCGGGATGATGTTTACGGCACAGTTCGCGCCCATAAGGATCGGATGGAAGCGGATCGTATCTTTCTCCTGGAATGTTTCACGCAGATCGTTGCATGCCTGAAGTCCAAGCATAGCGGCGTATTCCGCGTTGACTCCCATATGAGGAGCTCCGCCTGCATGGGCAGATTTTCCCTTATAGCGGATATTTTTTGCCATACAGCCGTTCATTCCGAGCAGTGCCTGAAAGTCAAGATCGGTATCGCCGTCCTCATTGACACCGGATCCCTTTGTCATGCCGTGAACCATCATAGCCATGTCGACACCGTCTAAGAGACCACGGTACATGAACTCAGTCTTACCGCCATTGTACTTGATGATCCCTTTCTGGCGGAGCTCTTCACGGAATGCCAGCTGGATCATTTCCTCTGCCGGAACGACAACGAGGCGGATGGATCCGCAGAGACCGTCAAGGGCATGGGGCTGTTTCAATGCGGCTGCGATTCCTAAAAGGGCAGCAGACTGCGCGTTATGTCCGCAGCAGTGGGTCATTCCGTTTACGGATTCCGGATGGTTCGCGATGTCGAGGGCATCCAGCTCACCGAAGATCGCTACCTTCGGGCCGGGTTTTCCTGTCTCAACATCGGTGTAGAAGCCCGGAATGTTTCCGGCTTTGACAAGTGTGTATCCAAGTGCCTCGTATTTCTCTACGAGATAATCGTGAGCCTGCCACTCGGTGTAGCCGGTCTGCGGATGAGCCCAGATCCAGCGCTCCGCGTCGAGGATGAGCTGTTTTGCGGTATCTACGTTGTTTACGATCAGCTGTTGTCTGTCAGTCATGGAAATACCTCCTGAGTATGTAATATTGAACGGAACCAGGCGCTGTACGGGAACAAAAAGTTCTATATGTTATAGCGGCGGTGCAAGCCTCATATTGAGACAGAAGAACCGGTTCCGAATAGAGCCATATGCTGTTAGAAAATGTTTTCAGGTCAAGCTCGTTTTCCCTTTAAAAGCTCGATCAGCGCGTCAGTGTGCTCTTTTGTTGTTGCCCAGCTTGTAGCGATCCGGATCACGGTGTGGGAGTCATCATAGTTCTCCCAGAAGCTGAACTCCGCATGCTCCTCCAGACGGTGCAGAGCCTCGTTTTCCAGAATAATAAAAATCTGGTTTGTCGGCGTCTCAAGGAAGAACCGGTAGCCGTTCTCCTTCAATGCGGATTTTATCGCGGCTGCGCAGTCAAGGGCGGATTTTCCGATATGAAGGTACAGATCATCTGTGAACAGGGTATCGAACTGGATCCCCAGAATGCGGCCTTTCGCGAAAAGCGCGCCGTGCTGTTTTATGATGGTGAAAAAGTGAGGGATCAATGACGGATCCGGGATCACGACCGCCTCGCCGAAGAGTGCACCGCATTTTGTTCCGCCGATATAGAAGACATCGCAAAGTTCTGCAAGATCCTTTAATGTTACGTCATTTTCCGGGGAAGCGAGAGCGTAAGCCAGTCTTGCACCGTCCACATAGAGCGGAAGATGATACCTGCGGCATGCTTCGTTCAGGGCAGTCAGCTCTTTTCGGGAATACAGGGTTCCGTATTCGGTCGGCTGGGAGATATAGACCATGCCCGGCATGACCATGTGCTCATGGCTCTCATCGGATAAAAAGGTGTCCATATAAGAGGTGATCTGTGCAGCGGTGATCTTTCCATATGTGTGGGGCAGCGGGAGGACCTTATGTCCGCCGAATTCGATGGCACCGGCTTCATGGACAGCGATGTGTCCCGTGTCCGCGCAGAGAACGCCCTGATAGGAGCGGAGCAGCGAATCGATCACGGTGGCATTCGTCTGGGTGCCGCCGACGAGGAAATAGACGCCCGCCTCCGGAGCACCGCAGGCTTTGCGGATCTTATCCCGGGCAGATTCGGAGAACTCGTCGAGACCGTACCCGGAAGTCTGCATCATATTTGTGGAGAGAAGCTCTTTCATGATGAGCGGATGGGCGCCTTCCATGTAGTCGCATGAAAATTTTAATTTTTCGTTTGCCATGTTAGAAACCTGACCTTTCGTGTTGTCTGACTCTATTATACAGATGGTATATTGACGTGTCAATGCGGGAAAACACATACAAAAATCAGAAAATGCAGAGGGAAAATCGGGAATTCTGCTTACGATGGAGGAAGAAACGGAACTGCATGAGAACGATGTGAAGATGGAAGCTCCACTCATAAATGAACCCTGTATGAAATAGAGTGTTATGAAGATCGGACTTTTGGGGAAACAGAGCATGAAGCAGAAGGTGATAGAGCCGGTTCTTGGAATATGTCTGCTTGCCATGGTAATTATGGCAGTAAAATATGGGAGTATTCATGTGACGGGGAGCGGTGATGCCCGCATAAAAGAAATACCGGTGGTGGTGATCGATGCCGGTCACGGTGGAACCGATCCGGGAAAGGTCGGAGTCGACGGGAGTCTGGAGAAAGACATCAATCTGGCGATAGCGGAGCGGTTAAAAACTTATCTGCAGCAGGATGACGTGAAGGTCATTATGACACGGGAGACGGACACGGGACTTTATTCCGAAACGGACAGCAGAAAGAAGATGGCGGATATGAAGAAGCGGTGTGAGATTATTGAGGAGAGCGGCGCGGACCTTGTAGTCAGTATCCACCAGAACAGCTACCATGAGGAATCCGTGTCCGGCGGACAGGTATTTTATTACCGGGATTCGTCGAGGGGAAAAGCGCTGGCAGCGATCCTGCAGGACCGGTTTGACTATGTTTTAGGGGAGCAGAACCGGAGACTTCCGAAGGCGAATGCCAATTATTATCTTCTTCTGCATGTAAAATGCCCGATCGTGATCGTGGAGTGCGGATTCTTAAGCAACTGGCGGGAGGCGGCGCTTTTAAACAGCGGGGAGTATCAGGATAAGCTGGCATATACGATTCATATGGGGATCATGGAGTACCTGAATACGATGCAATGAGATAGGAAAATATACAGCGGTAGAGACAAATCTAGGCAGAAAAATTTCAGAATCGGAGGCAGCTACCCGGAGATATACAGAAAAGCTGTTTTTCCAGGTGGCAGAAGGCAAAAAGAAACGT
>CAKRNI010000261.1 GCA_934370915.1 uncultured Lachnospiraceae bacterium | reverse complement strand
GATTACACTGCCTATGCGCAGGAACGGAAAGTTCAGGCGGAGAAGCGTGAAATGACCTTAAAGGGAGAGGGAGATAAGGTATTCCTTGCCACTTGGACGGAGGATGGTTATACTTATTCTATGTATGTAGAAGCTGGAATTTCAGCGGATGAGATGACTGGAATGGCGGGACAGGTCTGCTGAGAATGGATATCGGAGCGGACTGCTCTGACTGCGGATAGAGCTTCATATGACAGGATACTGATAAAACAGGGAGAAAACAGGAATGGGAGTATGGACAGCCTGGGAGTTGCCTGGATTCCGTCTGCTCCGGTGGTTGCAGGCCCTTATCTGGGCTTTTATGCCGGGAGCAAAGGACGGAACCCGGCAAAGCGGGTACAATGTAATCGTAAAAGAAGAGTGGGAAGCGCGGATGCGCCAGGCGGAGACAAACCGCCGGGCTGAGATGATCTTAACCAGATTTGGGGACAGCATTCTACGCTATGCCTATACATATCTTCACAATATGAGCGATGCGGAGGAAGTTCTTCAGGACACGTTGGTGCAGTTTTTAAAGACAGCACCGGAATTTGAAAATGAGAATCATGAAAAAGCCTGGCTTCTGCGAGTCGCTGCGAACTTGAGCAAAAACAGGATCAGGTATAATAAACTTCGGGAGACGGATGAACTGAATGATGAGCTTGTGGCGGAAGAGCGGGAAGACCTGACCTTTGTGTGGGAGGCGGTAAAGAGCCTGCCGGTAAAATATCGGGAGGTGATCCACCTGTTTTACCATGAAGGTTACCAGACAGCACAGATCGCGAAGGTTCTCGGAAGAAACGAATCGACGGTCCGTTCGGATCTTCGCCGGGGCAGGGAGAAGCTTAAGGAAGTTCTGAAGGGAGAGTACGATTTTGAAGAAATATGATGAGATCATGAACAAAATCGAGGTAGACGAGGCGATGCGCAAGCGGATCCTCAGCTATGTGGAAAACCTGAATCTGGAAACGGAAAAGACGGCAAAAAGAAGAAAAGATTCAAAGATCCGCCAGTTCCGCAGACGAACGGTGAGAAAT
The DNA here is from genome assembly GCA_934370915.1 of uncultured Lachnospiraceae bacterium. Taxonomy (GTDB): domain Bacteria; phylum Bacillota; class Clostridia; order Lachnospirales; family Lachnospiraceae; genus Pilosibacter. Next base: position 2,318 of record CAKRNI010000261.1, on the reverse strand, counting down.
ATAACAGCCGCGGCTGCCTGTATCGCAATCCTTCTGGTATGTACCTTCGCCTGGCCGAAGCTCACAGGACCGGGAGAACTGGAAACGAAAGAAAGCGTAAGTATCGCGAACGGCATGGTGGAAGTAAAGTCTATCGATGAGCTTTCCGCGGCAGTAGGTTTCCCGGTAAACGAAGTGGAGGGACTCCCGTTTACTGTTGAAAAAGAGGTATACACCTCCTACTGGGGAGAGATGGCGCAGATCGAGTATACCGGAGAAGGCGAGACAGCCGTATTCCGAAAGGGCACGGGAACGGATGATGTCTCCGGAGATTATAATGTGTATTCCAGCGTAAAAGAAATTATGGTTGGTGCGAATCCTGTGACATTGAAAGGCGAGAATGAGGTTTTCACTCTGGCTGTCTGGACCGATGGGAAGTATTCGTACTCCTTGGATATTTCCAAAGGATTAAGTGAAGACGAATGGAGTGAAATGATTCAACTTGCATGTGCAAATGCCAGATGGTAAAATGAAGAAAACAGCACAGGGAAAGGAGGAGACACATATGACAGAGCTTTTGAAACTTCCGGTAGGAATCGAAAATTTCGAAGAAATAAGAAGAGATAATTTCTATTATGTAGATAAAACAAAATTGATCGAACAGCTTTTGAGCCAGTGGGGGAAGGCTAACCTATTTACACGCCCGCGGCGTTTCGGAAAGTCACTGAATATGAGTATGCTCCGCAGCTTCTTTGAAATTGGAGCGGATCCTGAACTTTTCCGGGGATTGTATATTTCGCAGAAGTCAGCACTATGTGAAAAATATATGGGTCAGTTCCCTGTGATCTCTATCAGCCTGAAAGGTGTAAATGCCAGTGATTTTTCAGGTGCTCGCAGCAGCCTCATTAAAATCATCAATGCAGAAGCAAGACGTGCATTTATTTCCATGGATAGCCAGAAGCTCAGTGATGTCGACAAAAAGCTGTTTGAGGAATTAATGGATCGCGGTATGACGCAGGATACACTTGTATACAGCTTAAAAGAACTTTCAGAATTGCTCGAACGAGGCTATGGCAGAAAAGTCATTGTCCTTATTGATGAGTATGATGTTCCGCTGGCAAAGGCAAATGAGAATGGATATTATGACGAGATGGCATTGCTGATTCGGAACTTATTTGAGAATGTCCTGAAAACAAATGATAGTTTGAAATTTGCAGTCCTGACCGGGTGTCTGCGTGTCGCCAAGGAGAGTATATTTACAGGATTTAATAATTTTAAGATATTCCCAATCACAAAAGTTGCATTTGATGAATATTTCGGTTTTACAGACGATGAAGTGAGAGATATGCTTCACTATTACGAATTGGATTCGGATTATGAAACAGTAAAGAACTGGTATGATGGATACCGATTCGGAAAAGCGGATGTTTACTGTCCGTGGGATGTAATCAATTATTGCAGTGACCATATTGAAGATCGATATCTTCCGCCTCAGAATTATTGGCTGAACACAAGCGGAAATGAAATGATTTACCACTTTATTGATGGACTGGAAGATCAGACGGGAGTAACGAAAGAAGAACTGGAACTTCTTGTCAATGGTGGTTCGGTACAAAAAAACATTAATCAGGAACTTACCTATAAGGAAATGTATTCTTCTATGGACAATCTCTGGAGTACTTTGTTTATGACCGGGTATTTAACACAGAGAGGAGAACCGGATGGAAACCGATATGATCTGGCAATTCCCAATCAGGAGATCCGCAACATCATCACAGAACATATTTTGCAAATGTTTCAGAAAAATGTAAAAAACGATGGAACGATGGCTGATTCATTCTGCAGCGCATTGGAAGCGGGAAACGCAGAACAGGTAGAAGCTCTATTTACAGAATATATGAGACAGACGATCAGTATCAGGGATACGTTTGTACAGCGCTCACGGAAAGAAAACTTTTATCAGGGAATCCTGCTTGGAATTCTGAGCTATAAGAGTAACTGGATCGTCAGATCCAACCGAGAATCAGGGGATGGATTCAGTGATATTACGGTCCGAATCTCAAATTCTGGCACAGGAATTGTTATTGAAGTGAAATATGCGGAAGCAGGCCATGAGGAAGAAATGGTTCAAAAAGCGTTAAAGCAGATACAGGATAAAGACTATGGATATGAGTTTCGACAGGAAGGGATGAAAAGAATCCTGTATTATGGAATCGCATGCAATAAAAAAGCGTGCAGGGCAGAGGTGCTGGAAGTATAGAAATTGGGGAGATTCATCATATGAAATTTACACCGATCGACCGAACCACCTGGGAGAGGAACTCCCATTATGAGTATTA
>CAKRNI010000260.1 GCA_934370915.1 uncultured Lachnospiraceae bacterium | reverse complement strand
TTATCACAAACGATGGCGTAACGATCGCGAAAGAGATCGAGTTAGAAGATCCGTTTGAGAATATGGGCGCACAGCTTTTAAAGGAAGTTGCCACAAAGACAAACGATGTTGCCGGTGATGGTACAACAACAGCAACCGTTCTTGCACAGGCAATGGTAAACGAAGGTATGAAGAACCTGGCTGCAGGCGCTAACCCGATCGTATTAAGAAAGGGTATGAAGAAAGCCACAGACGAGGCTGTCAAGGCAATCGCAGAGATGAGCGAGCCGATCAGCAGCAAAGACCAGATCGCAAGAGTTGCAGCAATCTCTGCAGCAAGCGATGAGGTCGGTGAGATGGTTGCAGACGCAATGGAGAAGGTTACAAACGACGGCGTTATCACCATCGAAGAGTCCAAGACAATGAAGACAGAGCTTGACCTTGTAGAAGGTATGCAGTTCGACCGCGGATATATTTCCGCATATATGTGCACAGATATGGAGAAGATGGAGGCAACTCTTGACGATCCGTATATCCTGATCACAGACAAGAAGATCGCTAACATCAACGATATCCTTCCGCTCCTTGAGCAGATCGTTAAGACAGGCGCAAAGCTTCTTATCATTGCTGAGGACATCGAGGGTGAGGCTCTCACAACTCTTATCGTCAACAAGTTAAGAGGTACATTCAGTGTTGTAGGTGTTAAGGCACCAGGCTATGGCGACAGAAGAAAAGAGATGTTAAAGGATATCGCTATCTTAACAGGCGGTACTGTGATCTCTGATGAGCTTGGTCTTGACCTCAAGGATGCTACAATGGAGCAGCTTGGTCGTGCAAAATCCGTTAAGGTTCAGAAAGAGAATACCATCATCGTTGACGGTCTCGGCGACAAGAAAGAGATCGCTGACAGAGTTGCTCAGATCAAGGGCCAGATCGAAGAGACAAAGTCCGACTTCGACAGAGAGAAACTTCAGGAGAGACTTGCGAAACTCGCTGGCGGCGTTGCAGTGATCCGCGTAGGTGCTGCTACTGAGACAGAAATGAAGGAAGCGAAACTCCGCATGGAAGATGCTCTTGCAGCTACGAAGGCAGCTGTTGAGGAAGGTATCATCGCAGGCGGCGGATCTGCTTATGTTCACGCAGCAGAAAAGGTTGCAGCCGTTGTTAATGAGATGGAAGGCGACGAGAAGACGGGCGGAAAGATCATCTTAAAGGCTCTTGAAGCTCCGTTATTCCACATCGTATCCAACGCTGGTCTTGAGGGCGCTGTGATCGTTAACAAAGTAAAAGAGCTCCCGGTTGGCCAGGGCTTCGATGCTTACAATGAGACATTCGTTGATATGATCAAAGCAGGTATCCTTGATCCGGCTAAGGTTACAAGAAGTGCATTACAGAACGCAACAAGCGTTGCTTCCACACTTCTTACAACAGAGTCCGTTGTTGCAAACATCAAGGAAGAGACTCCTGCTATGCCGGCAGGTGCAGGCGGAATGGGCGGAATGATGTAATCCGTCTCCGAAACTGCAAAATTTCAGGAAAATTAATAAAGCCATCGGCGGTTCTGTGAGCCGTCGGTGGCCTTTTTTCATATGACAGGAAATTCTGAAAAATTTTCTGTCACATGAAAAGGTACGAACAGTTTAGGGCATTTTTGAAAGCCTGCTGTTCTGGTATTCCCCGGACCAGGTCACATCCCGGTCGAACCAGGAGAGAGGCGGGAATGCTCTGGCATCCTCCTCGCTGGAAAACTCGATCTCCGCAAGCATGAGACCGGAGAATTTTCCCTCGAAGACATCGAATTCCACAGTGAGATCTTCACGGCCCGGGACCGGGAGCAGATAGCGTTTTTTTGTGAGAATATTTCCGTCAGCTTTTGTGAGAAGATGGGCGTAGGCTTCTTTTGTCAGCGGGAGATTATATTCCTCTCTGGCGAGAAGCCCCTTGGATTTGTAGGTGAGATAGCAGGTATCGTCCTCCTTACGCACCCGGATTACCGGCTCTGTGCAGAGGTAAGCCTGTTCGATTTCATGACAGGGGAAAAACTCATAGTTTTCAGGCGGGGTCGTGACAAGAAATTTGCGTTCGATTTCCATAATTATGTCCTTTCTGGATTCTGTATATGGCGGAACTTTCTGAACTGAAAATTCCGCACAATACAGTGGTGATAGTGGATTTTGCCGATTTGGAATACGAAGCATCAGCAAAATCGGTTGCTGCCTGCGCAAGGCGGGAGCAGTAACATATTGTAATAAATCATACCATATTGCAAGGAAAAAGTAAGGTCTTTTATTCGCAAATATGGTACAATCATTGTAAGAAAAGTTGCTGTTTATGGATAAAAAATCCCTGAATGGCAGCGGGAAAGGAAAAATATCTGGCAACTGGTCATACCTTGATGATAAAAATAGAAGGAGGAACAGCGTATGTGGACAAGGGCAGAATTAAAAGACAGAGCGAAAATGTGTCTGAGCCGTTATTACTGGGCGGCGTTTCTTGTGAGCCTGATCTTTGCGATCCTCAGCAGCTTCGGCGGATCGAACGCGAATACCCAGAGAATTACAGGTTATCTGGAGCAGAATGGATCAGGAAACAGTCAGACCGATCAGAGCAGTCTCATCCTTGGAGAATTGGGAGGAGACGGAAACCTTAGCGGAAATACCGGGAGCGGTCTTGCCAGCGGGATCGAGCTTGTCCCAGGACTTGGTGATGCCTACGGACCGGGAGCCGGAAATGCCGGATCTATGGTTGCGAGCAACCTGTTTTACCAGCTTTTCGCGGGGGCTGTGGTCGTTATTGTGATCATTTCCGCAGTGATCGGGATTTTTGTACAGCCATTGTTTGAGATCGGACGAAACAGATTTTACATGGAGAGCCGCGTGACGGGACAGTCGGCGGGCATTGGAAAACTCTTCTGGGGATTTTCCAACGGATATTTAAAACTCGTGGGGACCCAGTTCCTTCGCTCTTTGATTACAGAGGGCATCATGTTCCTGTGCATGGCACCGGGATTACTGACACTTGCATTTAACAGATTCCTGTCTGACTGGATGGGAAGCGCTGTTCTGATGGCCTGTGGTGCCGCGGTGGGATCCTGCTTTTCCATCTACTTCCAGTACTGTTATCTGATGGTGCCGTATATTCTTGCCGAGAATCCGGATATGAATGCGAGAGAAGCTTTAAGACTCTCAAAAGAGATGATGGACGGACAGAAGTGGAACGCATTCGTTCTTGGTCTTTCCTTCATAGGATGGCAGCTCCTCGGAACGTTGCTCTGCGGTATCGGTACCTTCTTCGTTCAGCCATATGTTGACGCTACCTTTGCGGAGCTCTATGCAGTTCTCCGCGGACCGTATTCCGGACGGCTGAATGGATTCGGCGGGGAACCGTTTGTACAGAATTATGCGAGTTAT
>CAKRNI010000259.1 GCA_934370915.1 uncultured Lachnospiraceae bacterium | reverse complement strand
GAGGACGAGGATCTGGTAAAACAGTTTGGAAGACAGCTTGGTTTCGACGTGGATATGGACACCTTTATGGCGGTATCTTTCCAGTATCCGTCCGATATGAATGTAAAACCGGAAGACCGTGAGAAGCTCACAGACGCGGCAAACGCGATCATTGCGCTCTCCGATATCAACAAGAAGATCGGTGGAAAGCAGATCATCACCTGCGACAGCGGTGCATGTGTGATCCTGATCATGAACGACAAATCCGCAATGCGTGACCTGATCCCGCAGATCAAGGAGACAGCCCTTGAGCAGGTAGAAAAGATCAACTCTGACAGAAAGATCCGCGTCGGCATCGGTACGATCGAGAGCGGAATCAAAGGAATCAAGCATACATACATCAATGCCCAGGATGCGGTAAAGGCCGGCGAGATCTTCAAGAAAGACCGTGTGATCCTTGAATACATGGGTATGGAGATCTACAGCAGCATCAACCAGATGGTTGTAAACTTCGGTGACCGCCTTACCAGAACCGTATTAAAACAGCTCGGTGAGACTGAGAAGCGGGTTCTCGCGAAATACTACAAATGCAAAGAGGACATCGCTGAGACTGCAAGACAGCTCGGAATGTCTGAGGATGATGTAAAGACAAGCTTAAATATGGTCCGCATCAATACCGGACTTGACGTAAACGATACAGAGGATAACTTCAAGCTCCATTTCATTATGATCGCGAAGAAAGTCCTTGAAAACGACGAGAGAATCAAGAAGAATCGTTAATTCACCAGAAAATTTCTGTTGCTGTCTGCGCATGGCATGAACAGCGGAGTGTAGAAGGTGGATGATACAGAAGAAATCAGCAACAGCCCTGCGCATAATATGTGCCGGGCTGTGAGCCGTTATGGACGGTAAAATGCTGAATGGTAAAAGACAAACAGGCGGGGATCTGCCGGACAGAAGGGGATACAAATATGAAGACAATGCTGGAGCGCGGAGCCGGAATTTTAATGCCGGTGTCAAGTTTACCGTCACCTTACGGGATCGGTACATTTGGCAGTGCGGCCTATGAATTCGTGGACTTTTTAAAAAAGGCAAGACAGAAATACTGGCAGGTTCTGCCGGTTGGACCGACAAGCTATGGGGACAGCCCGTATCAGTCATTTTCCGCATTTGCGGGAAATCCGTATTTCATTGATCTGGATACGCTGGTAAAAGAGGGACTGCTCACACAGGAAGAAATCAACGCCTGCTACTGGGGCGAAGATCCGGCCCAGGTGGCGTACGACGCGGTATTCTGGTATCGGTTCCCATTGTTGAAAAAGGCGTATGCGAGAAGCGAGTACCGTGAGGAACAGGGCTATGAGAAGTTCTGTATGGACAGCTGGTTCTGGTTAAACGACTACGCGTTTTATATGGCGCTTAAGTTCCATTTTGATAATAAGGAATGGCTGGCGTGGCCGGAAGATATCCGGTTCCGGAAGAAGGAAGCGGTGGAGTCCTACCGCGAGGAATTGAAGGACGAGATCGACTTCTGGAAGTTTTTACAGTATAAATTCTACCAGCAGTGGGGAAAGCTCCGCGCATATGCGAATGAGCAGGGAATCTCCATCATCGGTGATATTCCGATCTACGTGGCGCTTGACAGCGCGGATGTCTGGACCCATCCGGAGTTATTCCTTTTGGATGAGGAGAACCTGACTCCGCTCAAGGTTGCCGGAGTTCCGCCGGACGCATTCAGTGAGACAGGACAGCTTTGGGGCAATCCGCTTTACCGCTGGGATGTTCAGGAAAAGACCGATTTCGCATGGTGGAAGGAGCGTATGAAAGCGTCTGCCCGCCTGTATGATGTGGTCCGTATCGACCACTTTATCGGTGTGACCCAGTACTATGCGATCCCGGCCGGTTCCGAGGACGGAAAGACCGGAGAATGGTTAAAGGGCCCGGGAAAGAAGCTCACGGATGCCATCAACATGGTCATCGGTGACACGAAGATCATTGCGGAGGATCTTGGAATCTTTGTTCCGGAGGTCAAGGCGCTCCTCGAAGAGACCGGTTACCCGGGAATGAAGATCATCGAGTTTGCCTTCAGCGGTGACCGTTTCAACGAGCACCTGCCGCATATGTATTCCCCAAATTCTGTCGTCTATGGCGGAACCCATGACAATGAGACGTTAGTCGGCTACTTTAAACCGGAGGCGCGCCAGTGGTGGGAGTTGCAGTACATCGCGGATTATATGGGAGTCTCCCATCAGAATGAGATCGTGGATAAGGTCTTAAAGACCGCCTACGCATCCGTGGCGAGCGTTGTGATCTTCCAGACACAGGATATTCTAAAACTCGATAACTGGGCTCGTATGAACACTCCGGGAACAGTTGGAAACAACTGGAGATGGAGAATGAAACCGGGTGAGCTGACGCAGGATCATATCAATCATCTTTCATGGCTGGTCGATACGTTCGGCCGGTTCTGATCAAGCACTAAAAACAGGTTGAAATAATGAAAAACTGTGGCAGAAATACCGGGTAAAAATATCGGTTCCTGCCGAGAAAAACAGATGTGTGCTATACACGGTACAGTGCCGGAAAATAAGGAAAAACGGGCGGTTTGCAGGGATAAAACAGACCGCCCGTTTCTTGGAAATCTGATTGACACAGGGCAAGAATTGTGATATTGTTAAGTTAATTCCGATGCACTATTGAACTCACATGTTTTTGTAAGTCATTTGCGCGATACGATGAATTACAAAAGCATGTGAGTTTTTTGAAATGATAGACCAACAGTGATGTATGGGGATTTCCAGTAGGGCTGAGTACGGAAAAATTCAATTTTTTATGGAGGTACCAAAATGAACAACGGTACAGTTAAGTGGTTCAATTCTGAGAAAGGCTACGGATTCATCTCCAACGATAACGGCGGCGACGACGTATTCGTACACTTTTCCGCAATCGTAGGCGACGGCTTCAAGACTCTTGAAGAGGGCCAGAAGGTTACTTTCGACACAGAGCAGGATCCGAAGAACAGCAAGAAGCTTCGCGCTGTTAACGTAGTTAAACTCTAATTCGAAATAGAAGAGAAACTAAGAGAACTGCCGTTCCGAGTTGTACTTGGAGCGGCAGTTCTTTTGTTGGATAGGATTTTTCCTTGAAAAACAGGCTTTTTTCGCGAAAAGCCTTGCAAAAACCCGTGTTCTTTAATAGAATAAGAAGGACTTTGATAACTGACCGGCAGGTTGGAGACATTTGCGGAAGGTTATCGTTTTAAGCTCTGCCAGGGTTTAGATCCGAGGCAGGCTGCTTGTGCCAGGCGCGGGGGATGCGCTAAGGCGCGTTTCACAGATACCCCTTGACAGTTAAAAGGAGATTTAGAAAATGATTAGTGCAAATAATGTGACACTCCGTGTCGGTAAAAAAGCTTTATTTGAAG
>CAKRNI010000258.1 GCA_934370915.1 uncultured Lachnospiraceae bacterium | reverse complement strand
TTTGAAATGAATTTTAGGAGGAAATAAAACAAATGAACAAGACAGAATTAATCGCAGCAGTTGCTGAGCAGGCAGAACTTTCCAAGAAAGATGCTGAGAAGGCACTGAAGGCTTTCACAGATGTTATTGCAGCAGAGTTAGTTAAAGGTGAGAAGGTACAGTTAGTTGGTTTCGGTACATTCGAGGTATCTGAGAGAGCAGCAAGAGAGGGAAGAAACCCGCTTACAGGCGAGAAGATCACAATCGCAGCTTCCAAGAACCCGAAATTCAAAGCTGGTAAGGCTTTAAAGGATATGGTAAACGCTTAATTCTGTTTAGAATGATAAAGTGACCGCGCGAGCAGTCAGATTGGATCCCCTCCGTGATATGTGTATTGCGGAGGGGTAATTGTTTTCAGGTAATGCTCCAGCCGGGGCGGTCAAGTCGGAACATGCATGTTCCGGGGTGAAGCGCAGTGCTGGAGGGAAAAGGAGCAGTTATGCGTTTAGACAAATATCTGAAGGTATCCCGTATCATCAAGCGCAGAACCGTGGCGAACGAGGCATGTGACAGCGGCCGTGTGATGCTGAACGACAAGGTTGCGAGAGCCAGCGCGGAAGTTAAGATCGGAGATGTGATCGAGGTGGCATTCGGAACAAAAGCCGTCAAGGTCCGTGTGACGAGTGTGCAGGAGACGATTCGCAAGGAAGATACGAAGGAAATGTTTGAATATATTTAGAAAAAACCTCACAGTAAAAAACTGATGAGGTTTTTTATGTAAGGTGCGAGTTTCCGTTATGGCAAGTGTGATCGCATACTACATTTGCAAGTGGTTAGACGGAAACGACAGTGGCAATTAGCCCAAATGAAAACCCCAGAGAATGGCCTCTCTGGGGTTTTCGCTTGTGAATTGCATGGATACAATTTCATTTCTGGTTACCGATATTGTAGCATATGCAAAAATGTATTTCAATATACCAAAAGTGAAAAACAGCATAAAAATTTTTTTACTTCATATATTTAAAACATATTTACATATACAGGAGGTTTTTATGGAAGGGAATCCGGGAATGGCGCACAGGATCGTTTTGAACAACCGAAATCAGGGAAATCTCACGGGGATTCTGGATGTGATCTCTTTTGATGAGAATACCATCGTGCTGGACACGGACATGGGACTTCTGACCATCAAGGGAAAAGACCTCCATGTGAACCGGCTGAGTCTGGAGAAAGGTGAGATCGATATTGAGGGGAGGACGGACAGCCTTGTGTATTCGGCTGGGGGCGGCGCGAAGAGCGGGGGATCCCTTCTGGCGAAATTATTTAAGTAGCGGGGAACCGTGACCGCGCGGGACGCCCAGATATGCCGGGGCACATTCTTTTTTAAAAGGAAAGAGAATTGGGGCGGGTGCAGAGGAAGAAAATTTGGGCAAGTGCAGAAGCAGACCGTTTGAAACCCGGAGGTGGCTTTGTGAGTCCTTATCTTGCGATAGAGGTCCGTCTGGTGGGCATGAGCACAGTGCTTGGCTTTATCCTGATGGCGAGTTATGATTGTCTGAGGCTGTTCCGCTTTTTTGTTCCCCACGGGCGGTTATGGACAGGGCTCGAGGATCTTTTTTACTGGATCTACGCGGCGGTCATGACGTTTCTTCTCCTGTTTTATGAGAACAGCGGGATCGTCCGGACCTACATCATCGCATGTGTGTTTTTCGGCATGATCCTTTACGATAAAATCATTAGCCGGAATGTGTTTCAGCTATTGAAAAAGCTGAAAAAATGGTATAAAATTAAAAGATAGAATGGTTTTGTTGACTGGAACGGAAAATCGGAAAGAAGCGGGGGATCATGGGAGAAAACCGGAACAGACGAAATAAAAGAAGATCGAAAAACAGTCTGGGTAACCGGATGGCGCTGATCGGGATCACGGCAGTTGTGGCGAGCCTTGCAGTTGTTGTCCATATCGGCGGAGCTTCCCTGAGAGAACGTGATCTGGAGTATCAGGCGCGGGAACAGGCGCTTGAGAAGACGCTCGCGAAGGAAGAGGCGAGAGCTGCGGAACTCGAAGAGTACCGCGTGTATGTCCAGACGAAGCAGTATGTTGAGAAGATCGCGAAAGAGAAGCTTGGGCTCGTAAATAAGGACGAGATCTTATTTAAGGCGGATGAGTCTAAGTAGAGCGAATCGTGTCATCAACTTTTAAAAATGAAATACGGGAATCCGACAAATATTTCCCGCCTGCCTGCATATAATAAAATGGCGTATTCTGCGCCGTTAAAGCTGGTTATGGAGATCTGTACGGTCTCTGTGACAGGGTACGCAGGTTAGGAGGGATTTTTTGTGTTTGGAAATCAGGAGGTACATAGAAAGCTGTCCGGATCCGGCAGCTACGCGGCGGGGAGACTGGCGGAGATCTCGGAGTCATTGGGACAGCTTGCGAAGGTCATGAAAAATTCCGGCGGAGAACCCGGACTTTCGAGGGAGGACGGGATCGCGGCACTGGAATCGGCAGCCGCTGTGGTCTGCGGAAGCTGCGGCCGCTGCGGACTGAAACAGGAGTGCCTGAAGCAGCAGGATGGGGAGGATTACTTCCTTTATTATCTGCTCCGCTCTTTTGAGAAAAAGGGCGCGCTGGAGTACCCGGATATGCCCAGAGAGTTTCTGGACCGGTGCCGGAAAAAGACAGATTATCTGCGGGAATTAAATCGAAGTCTCGGGCGGTCCACGATGGGGCTTGCCTGGAAGAATCGTTTTTTAGAGAGCCGGGACGCGGTCATGCTGCAGTTTGAGGAGATGGCGGGGATCTTAGGCGAATTTTCCGGCCAGATGGAACAGGCGGCGGACGTGACAGAAACGCTGCTTCCGGCGGTGCGGATGACGTTTCGGAAACGCCGGATCGCGCTGGAGGATCTTCTGGTCTTGAAATATGGAGACGGGCACCGCGAGGCATTCCTCACGGCGCGGACAGGAAATGGAAGATGTGTGACTGTGAAGGACGCCGCGGCGCTGTTTGGACAGGCAGTGGGCTCGGCGTTTGTACCGGCACGGAGCGGGAAGACACTGATCACGCGGAATTCCTCCATGGCGCGGCTGATCGAAAAGGGGAGCTACCGGCTACTCATCGGGAGTGCAAAGACACCGAAGGAGGGGGAAGAGATTTCCGGAGATAATTACATGTTCCGGGACACGCTGCCGGGGCAGGTGGCGCTGAGCCTCTCCGATGGAATGGGGAGCGGACCGGCGGCGGGAGCCGACAGTGAGCGGGTGATGGAGCTGGCGGAGCAGCTTCTGGATACGGGATTTTCGGCGAGATCCACATTGAAGCTGATCAATACGGTACTGCTTTTGAATGGGATGGGTGACCGGCCGGCGACGATGGATCTGGGACTTGTGAATCTCTATACGGGAGTGCTGGAGATGATGAAGCTTGG
>CAKRNI010000257.1 GCA_934370915.1 uncultured Lachnospiraceae bacterium | reverse complement strand
AAATATCTGGAAAAGCTTTTAAGTGTATGTGTCACTTTAATGGCAATCGTCTTTCTTATGACAATGCTCATTGTTCGTCCCGATTTCGGCGAACTGCTCCGCGGCTGCATCCCGACAGTCCCGAAGGGCGGACTGATGACATGTCTTTCCCTCATTGGAACGACAGTTGTTCCGTACAACATGTTCCTGCATGCTGCAAGCGCCCAGAGAACATGGCATACAAAGGAAGAACTTCCGCTCTGTATGTTTGGCACAACCGTACCGATGATCATCGGCGGTGTTATCACAGGTTCCATTATGATCACATCCGCAGTGGTTATGCGCGGCATGAGCGTTAACAACGCAATGGATATGGCTGTACAGCTTGAAGGTACACTCGGACGTTTCGCTCAGCCTTTCATGGCATTAGGACTTCTCTCCGCAGGTATTTCCAGCGCTCTCTGCTCTCCGATCAGTGTCTCTTACGTATTAGCCGGACTTTTTGACTGGAAGACAGATGGCTCCGATAAACGTTTCTTAGGAACAAGCGCAATCATTCTGATCGTCGGAATTATTATTTCCGCAATTGGCACCAACCCGTTAGCACTGATCATGACTGCTCAGGCTGTAAATGGAATCGCACTTCCGGTCGTTGTAGGTGTTACTCTTTACCTTGCAAGCCGTCAGAGAATTATGGGTGAATATAAGAACTCCATGCTCCAGAACATTATCGGCCTGATGATCTTTGCGATCTCACTGATCCTTGGTATTTCAAGTTTTATCGGTGTTTTTGCCGGTTAAAGCATTAACACATACATGCACATGAGAAGAGGTGAACATATGCTGGAGGAAGTTGCGAGAGATGCCTGGGAGTATGGACGAAAATTCCTGCTGCAGGGAAAGGTCGCAGATTACATACCTGAGCTTGGGAAAGCAAATCCAGTACATTTTGGACTATGTATTAAAACAGAAGATGGCCGTCATATCGAATTTGGTGATTCCGAACGCCGTTTTACTATACAGAGTATCTGTAAAATCGTTTCCCTCGCAGCAGCACTGCAATATATCGGTGAAGAAAAGGTCTTTAAGAATGTGATGATGGAACCATCCGGGGATGCGTTCAATTCAATCTTAAAGCTTGACACAGCGAGCAACCGCCCGTTCAATCCAATGATCAACGCGGGAGCCATTGAGGTTGTAAGTCTTCTGACTGGACGTTTCTCTTTCGAACAGATGCTGGAATTTATCCGTACCTTATGTAATGACAATGAGATCGTTCTGGATGAGTCCGTTTATCGCTCCGAAAAGGCGACCGGTGACAGAAACCGGGCGATCGGATATCTGTTAAAGAGCAAGGGCGTGCTAAAGGGGGATGTTCTCCAGACGCTGGATCTCTACTTTAAGCTCTGTTCCTTGAGTGTAAATGCAAGATCATTATCAGAATTAGGCCTTCTTCTTGCAAACGGAGGTATTTCCACCACTACCGGAAAACGCCTTCTCGACAAAAAAGTCGTCCGAACATTAAAAACCCTTATGCTGACCTGCGGCATGTACGACCGTTCCGGGGAATTTGCCGTCCGCGTGGGGATCCCCTCAAAAAGCGGTGTCGGAGGCGGGATCCTCTCCTGTGTGGGAGGCCGCATGGGAATTGGAATCTACGGACCGGCACTCGACGAAAAAGGCAACAGCATCGGTGGCGGATATACACTGGAATATCTTTCTGAACATTTGAACCTTCACATCCTCGATTCCGCCGATACAAAAGAGACACAAAATTAAGTCTTTCAATACGACATATGACAGTTTTCATATAACTGCTGACTGCTTCACAACTACAAGAAAAAAATCGCCCTCGACAATAGGGCAACCGAACAAAGAAAGGAAATGACATTATGAAAAACAGCAAACCAACCATTTATGATCCGGCGTTTTTACCAAACAACATTTACAGCGGAGTTCCGTCCTGGCTGAATCTGCCGGTTCTCGAAAATGAAAGTGAACTTTCCTCCATGGATGCCGTTGTCACCGGTGTTCCGTGGGAAGGCGGATGCACGATCGGCGGATACTCTTCCTGTACTGAGGGACCGAAAGCAATCCGTTCTGTATCGATCCGCTACACCGGCTATCTTCCGGACTTTGACCTTGATGCATTCGATTACTTAAAAGTCGGTGATTTCGGCGATGTCGCATGCAGAAACGGTGATTATCCGCTCACCTTTGCAGCGATCAGAGAAAGAATCGGCCAGATTGAAGAGGCAGGCGCTCTCCCGATCACCTTCGGCGGCGATCATGGAATTGCATATCCGATCATCAGTGAGATTGCAAAACGTCATCCAAAGAGAGTCGGCGTTCTCCATATTGATGCCCATCTTGACAATTACTCCATCTTTGGTGATGATGAATATTCCCGTTGCTCTCCGTTCTATCAGCTTTACAATGATCCGAATATGGATTCCACAAAAATCGTACACATCGGTATCCGCGGACCGCGTAACCATAAAGAGGAATTTGCAAACGCGAAAAAATACGGTGCGACTGTGATTCTCGCAAGAGAGATCAAAGAAAATGGCTGGAAAGAATCCATCCGAAAAGCAATTGAGATCGCCTCAAAAGATACCGATCTGATGTATATCACCGTTTGTTCAGACTGCCTTGACGCAGCAAGCATGCCGCAGGGGCCGCAGGATATGTGTGGCTTAACATCTTATGAATTATGCATGATGCTTCACGAAGCTGGACTCGCAGGTGCAAAGGGCATGGATTTCGTGGAGATCTATCCAGATACTCTGAGCTACCAGACCGCTGCACACGATGCATGCTGGGCAACCCTCTATTATCTGAATGGACTTGCAGAGAGAAAGAAAAACGAGAGCGAACAGAAATAGCTTCTGAAAGACGCAGCAGTTCAGCCAATCCGTGGTCGGACTGCTGCTTTTTTATAAAAAGAAACAAAAAATCAATTTTCTTACCGGTCTGTAGCAGCCGGGATTTTGTACACATGAGGGAGGAAACCATATGAAGACAATTTACGATGTACCGATCATTTTGAGAAGAGAAATTGAAGCGCTTATGGTCAAGCCATTTATCGATGCGTTTGAAAAGGAACTCGGACATGAAAAAACATATGAGATCGTAAAAAAAGTCATCTACGACATCGCCTTTAAAGAAGGTCAGGAATATGCGGAGCTCTTCGGAAGAAATGACCTGCAGGCGATCCGTATGCAGATGGAACCCTGGTCATCGAACGGTGCCTTAAACCTTGCATGGAGTGGAGACGGAGAAAAACATCTTTGTGAAGACGTTCTGGAATGTCAGTATGTTGCCATGTATGAACGTATCGGGATGAAGGATCTCGGAGCTGTCTTATCCTGCGGACGCGATGAACCGTTTTATAAAGGCATGAATTCCAAGATCAAAATGACAAGAACAAGAACTCTGATGCAGGACGGTAAATGCTGTGATTTTGTATTTGATCTGGAGGAATAGCTGTGGACGTTCTGAAATTCGTAAAAGC
>CAKRNI010000256.1 GCA_934370915.1 uncultured Lachnospiraceae bacterium | reverse complement strand
CCTCCAGATATTCCCCATACCAACAGCCGACCCAATGCAGGCCAGCACAAATCCCGTCCGGCTTTTAAAGCCATCCCTATGTTTTCCCATACGCTTACAACTGCCTTAGAACAGCTATGTCCCCTTTCTCATGATTCATGTTTAAACTTTGTTGAGCGTGTGACCCTCATGCATGAACTCTACCTGGTGCTGTCGGCAACTCCTGTTGATCCATGCAGCTGTTGTACTCCCATCGCTTCTTTTATTTTAGGAACTCCTCCAGTTCTGTGATCGTCAGTGGATGCGCAAACAGATATCCCTGATACATCCCCGGATCCGCCTTACGGATAAACTGAAAAATTTCTTCGCTTTCGATTCCCTCTACACAAACCAATATCCCAAGTGCCTTTGCACAATTAATGATCGACTGGACCATGATCTGATCAGCAGGCTGCACCAGAATATTTCGGATAAAGCTTTGATCGATCTTAATGCAGTCAAAATCCAAGGTTTTCATCAGACTGAAAGAAGAATATCCACTTCCAAAATCGTCTGCCGAAATTCCGATTCCATATTTATGAAATTCTGTAATATGCCATTTCAGGATCTGTTGATCCAACGCTTGGCAATGCTCCGTCAGTTCCAAAGTCAAATTGGAAGCTGGAAAATGTTCTTCCTCCAGAATATCACACACATCCTGCACAAACTTTTCCTGTGCAAACTGCCGCCAGGAAACATTGACACTCACCTTGAAATCCGGATGTTCCTTCAAAAACCTTCTTGTCTCCATCACTGTCGTCCGCAGGATCCACAATCCAAG
Organism: uncultured Lachnospiraceae bacterium; assembly: GCA_934370915.1. Classification (GTDB taxonomy): domain Bacteria; phylum Bacillota; class Clostridia; order Lachnospirales; family Lachnospiraceae; genus Pilosibacter. Next base: position 2,703 of record CAKRNI010000256.1, on the reverse strand, counting down.
CACATAAAAACAGCTTTCCTTCTCAAGCCATGGTATAAAGCTGCCCGGTGAAACAACTCCGTATTTTTCATTCTTCCAGCGAAGCAGGCTCTCGACCCCAATCACTCTTCCATTTCGGTCCATCTGTGGCTGATAGAGCATATAAAAGCCTTCACAATTTTTCAAGATGCTTCGCTTGATCGTATCCGTCAGCTCCATCTTCTTCTGAACTTCAAGCGTTTTCTCAAAATTATACTCGTAAAGACCGCCGTTGCTCTGTTTTGCATCTGCCATCAGATGTATCAGCTCATGAAAAACGATCGACCCACTGACAGACATATGCTTGAACTGGATCGAAATTCCATAAACAGAAAGCCGGATCCGTTCATTGCCTGCAAGGATTCCCTGCTCTCCGGCTTCCTTGATCCTAAGAAAGAGATCACGGATCTTATTCTGCATGTCTACAGGAAGAATGATCGCGAACTTCACACCATCGACTCGATAGATTCTCTTCGTTTCAGGAATCAATTTATCCAAATAATCTGCAAACGAGCGAAGCACAGAATCTCCGACTTCATATCCGTAAATGTTATTGATATCAGAATACTGGCGGATTCCAATCGTCAAAAAAAGAACTCCATCCTGCTTCTTATGTCTGTGCTGAAGCTCCTGAAGAAATGCGTATACGTTGTTACAGCAGGTCACCGGATCAATATGTACAACAGCTCCATGATTTATCATACTTCCGGCAAACAGATTCGGTTCCCCTTTCTTCCGTCCTTTGAGAACACAGCCCTCACAGCTACATCTTACATACGTTCCATCCTTCAGCCGGGCACGATATTCAATATCATGAAAGGTCTTCTTTCCGGAAAACACAAGTTCAATATCTTTTTTGAACAGCTCCCGGTCATCCGGATGAATATAATTTTCCCAGATTTTATCAGCCTCAAACATATATTCCGATGGAAGACCAAAGTCCTCGACCGCCTGCAGCGACCATCTGGATACTCCTGTTTCCATATTACAAAGATAGATATATCGTTTTCCGAGAGTTAAGGAAAATGCATCAAAGATGCGATTATCCAAACCTGATCTATCAAGTGTCGTCTCATTCTTTGAAACCTGGCAAACCGGATATTTTTTATCTATATAGTTACGAATTTTAAAATCATACATCCGGTCATCTGCCTTTGTGAGCAGTTCGCTGATCGTTGTAACCGATTCTTCATCCGTTCCTGCACATCCAAAGCTGAAATCGCACGGATATTCAACCTTTTCTTCCATTTCTTTCTGAAATTCCAGATGAGTCTGCGCCAGCCTTTGTCTTAACACATCGGAAGAATCTGTTTCACTTAAAATCAGGAACTCGTCTCCGCCCATGCGGAACAGGTATTCATTCTCTTTACATAACGATTTCAGTTTGCTGCATGTTTCAAGAATATAATGATCTCCCTCACCATGACCATAATGATCATTACAATATTTCAAACCGTCAATATCGATAAAACCAATGCTACATGACTGACAATTCTTCCAGAGTCTTTCGATCATTTGGTTAAATGCCCGCCGGTTCCCGATTCCTGTCAGCACATCGGTATTGCTTGATTTTTCCAGTTCCTCCTGATTGTGCTGCAGTTGCTCGATCATATGATTAAAGGAATCCGAAAATTCCCCCAGCATACGGACACGTTGGCGATAATCGCCATTGGATACCCGTTCTGCCACCCATGAAAGATGTCGCAGATTGCTCTGAATGCTTTTGATTTGTGCGGCCAGATGATTGTTTGAATCGCAGCTGCCCGATAGGTCTCCATCAGCCATCTGTGTCAGGATTCTTTGTTCTTCCTTCACACATTCTCCAAAGTATTCCAGTGCATTCGCGAACTCCTCCGATTTTCCTGATAACTGGTCTCTTGACAAACTCGCTTGTTCTGTATCAAACAACAGCGCCCTTATATATTCCTGATAAATCTTTTCATCATGATTGATCATCATCTGTAATTCCTTTAAACCTGCAGACTCTGCTTCCATTGGCCCAGCACTCTACCTCACGTACCTGAAAACGTTTTCCTGCATACATTTCAAGAATTCCCGCAAGGAATCCTTCATCGTATCTGCATACAAGTTCGCCGGTTACCGGAAGTCCACTGCAATCCAGATCCTCATGAACGGTTATGGTAAATTCTCCTTTTTCAAAATCACACTCTTCCATGCGAAGAAGCCCTATCTTTAGTGCTTCCAAAGTGCTTGCAAGCACACTGATGAAGGTACTCTCATCCGCATCAAGAGGAAGTACATTCTTTGCAAATTCCGATCCGGCCAGAAATCCAGCCTGGCGAAAAATATCATCTGCCTTGTCTTTCCCAAAATTTTTAAACAACACATCATTCATGCTGTATTCCAGAAGTCGGTATACTAACACCGGCATGGATTCTCCCAGATGCTTACGTCCCTTTTGAATATCGCCAAGTTTATCCCAGGAAAATCGATAGTGACTTTCCGGATCCGTCTCAAATATATTCTTCATGTCTGTTTTTTCCTTTAATCAGCTCGTAAACAATGATCCAACCGTCCTGCGTGTCATTAACAGAATGGGATTTATACCATCAGTCGACATTTCCGAACATATTTTATCATACCATGCAATCCTATGTTTTACAAGCATTTGAAATTGTTGCGACGACCGGAGCGGAACCCGGACTTCGAACCGTTCGAGCCCGG
>CAKRNI010000255.1 GCA_934370915.1 uncultured Lachnospiraceae bacterium | reverse complement strand
CTGGCGCTCCGGCGCTCCGTGTCCTATGACTGGAACGTCTGGACCTTCATCGGAAAACCAGTTTTCTGCCTGCTCTGCGCCCTGTGGATCTTCCGGCTTTTCCCGGAAGAACTGCCGATCCCCGCAGGTTTTCCGGATTTTTTCCGGACGGCAGCGCAGGTCCTTATCTTATCCACCGTGTATCTCCTGTTTCTGCTGTTTTTTCACAGAAAACAAGATCAGATAACTTCATAAAAAGCGCAATTTTTTATGCCACGCACGATCACATTACTGCTGTTCGCAGTTTCAAACAACAGAACATGAGCAGTATGTTATCACTCATCAAATTCCACAGTCACATAATACCCACGGTCATTCTGGATAATCTCCTTCACAATGCCCTTTCTGCTCTTCAACCGCTCCGTAAACCGGAACAGTCCTGACATCGCCACCGCCGGTTCGATCATGTAGTTCACATTGACCGGCGTGATGGACTCGCTGACATCTACCTCCTGTCCGACCTCCACAAGGCCCGGACGTTCCATTTTAAATACGATCTCTCTCATTTTTATCCTCTTTTCTATTTACAGTAACAGGTATTCCAGAAGCCGTGAAACTCTTCGTCGGTACCTTCTGGTTCTCACTTTCCGCTTTGTATCATCGCCATCGGCAGTTTCTTCTGGATGTCCAGTAACGTAAAAATGCCGCCAGCCCGCTTTTTTAGCGTTCCCCGGCGGCATATACCTTTTTACTTTCCCGACATCGCTGCCATGTTCTCTCAAACCTGTCTGATGACCTTATTTTCCCTCGTAAATAATCGCAGAATCCACATCATACTTCTGCAGCTTATCTCTTCCCTTTAATCCGGCAAGCTCCATCACGAAGCAGATCTTAACGACCTCGCCGCCAAGCTCCTCCACAAGCTTTGCGATCGCTTCCACGGTTCCGCCTGTAGCGATCAGATCATCGATGATCACGACCTTCTGTCCCGGCTTGATGGAATCTTTGTGAAGCTCGATGGTTCCGGTGCCGTACTCTAAGGCATACTCCATAGAAACGGTCTCTCGCGGGAGTTTTCCCGGTTTTCTCGCCGGAACAAAGGATTTTCCCATCGCGTAAGCGACCGGTGTTCCGAAAATAAATCCTCTGGACTCCGCTCCAACGACCACATCGAAATCTACATCCTTTACCATATCAAGGAGAGAATCGATCGCCAGCTTTAATCCGTCCGGATCCTGTAAAATTGAAGTGATGTCACGGAAAATGATTCCCGGCTCCGGGAAATCCGGGATACTTATAACATATTCTTCCAGCTTTTTCATAATACTTACGGTTCCTTTCTTAAACTCGATTCTATTTCTGCCGCGGTCCGGATTTTTCGCCTTTTCCATTTCAGCACGACCGCTGCTGATATTTTTTTGCATCAGAAATTCACTTTTATTCTATCACATGTGTATTTTTCTGGCAACCACGAGAAAAAACAAAACCCTGGTTGAACACCTACCTGTTTTGTAGTATAATCGGAACAGTTCCGGATTCCACAGGGTGGGCCGGATGAAGGTTCAACGATTCAGACATCTTATGACATGTGAGATCGTTGTTGAAATTGGAGAAATAATTATGAAAATATCTACAAAAGGCCGTTATGCCCTGCGCATGGTCATCGATCTCGCCGAACATGCCGACGATGGCTTTATTTCCTTAAAGGACATTGCTGCCCGTCAGGGTCTCTCAAAAAAATATTTAGAGCAGATCGTTCCCCTCTTAAATAAGACCGGAATGCTCTCCACCACCCGCGGCTACCAGGGCGGATATAAACTCGCAAAATCCCCGTCGGAGTGTACCGTCGGAAAGATCCTGCAGACCACGGAAGGCAGCCTCGCCCCGGTCTCCTGCCTCGAGCACACCCCGAATCCCTGTGAGCGCTGTTCCGCCTGCGACACGCTCCCGGTCTGGGAAGGTTTAAACCGCGTCATTATGGATTATCTCGACGGAATCACGATCCAGACGATCCTCGACCAGAAGCATGAGCTTGAGGAAAAGCACAGACTGGCAGCCGAGGAGATCTTAAACCGTGTGAAGGGACCGTGTCAGTCATAAAATCATAAAAGCTGCAGGTCTATGCCTGCCTTTAAAATTTTCATATGCAAGCAACAACAGGACAGCAGCCACATGCGTATCTTCCGCACGGTGGCTGCTGTCCTGTATTCGTTCGTAAATTGAGGGGTATTTATCAAAATGTGAAGTAGTTATTCCTGTAATGTCTTAAACGCCTCGTCCAGATCCTCGATGATGTCGTCGATGTTCTCTGTACCGATGGAGAGACGGATCGTATTCTGTTTGATGCCCTGGTCCGCCAACTCCTCGTCGTTTAACTGGGAGTGAGTTGTGGAAGCCGGATGGATCACGAGAGACTTCACGTCAGCAACATTTGCAAGTAAGGAGAAGAGTTCGAGGTTATCGATGAACTTCTTCGCTGCCTCTGCACCGCCTTTGATCTCGAAGGTGAAGATGGAGCCGCCGCCGTTCGGGAAGTATTTCTTGTAGAGTCTCTGCTGTTCCGGATCATCGGATACGGACGGATGGTTTACTTTCTCTACGAGCGGATGGTTGTTTAAGTACTCAACGACTTTTAATGCGTTCTGTACATGGCGCTCTACGCGGAGAGACAGTGTCTCAAGTCCCTGTAAGAAGATGAATGCATGGAACGGGGAGATCGTTGCGCCTGTGTCACGAAGTAAGATCGCACGGATCTTTGTGACGAATGCTGCTTTTCCTGATGCCTTTACGAAGCTTACGCCGTGGTAGCTCGGATTCGGCTCAACTAAGGACGGGAACTTTCCGCTTGCTTCCCAGTCGAAGTTGCCGCTGTCGATGATCACGCCGCCAATCGTGGTTCCGTGACCGCCGATGAATTTTGTTGCGGAGTGGAATACGATATCTGCGCCGTACTCGATCGGTCTTACAAGGTATGGAGTCGCGAACGTGTTGTCCACAACAAGCGGGATCTTATGTGCGTGGGCGATGGAAGCCAGCTTCTCGATATCAACAACATCGGAGTTCGGGTTTCCAAGTGTCTCAACATGGATCGCTTTTGTGTTCTCCTGGATCGCGTTCTCAACTTCCTCGTAGTTGAACGGGTCAACGAAGGTTGCTGTCACGCCGTACTCCGGAAGTGTGTGCGCTAAGAGGTTGTATGTACCGCCGTAGATGTTCTTTGCCGCAACGATGTGATCGCCTGCATGAGCGAGGTTCTGGAATACATAGGTTGCAGCTGCTGCGCCGGAGGCAACTGCCAGTGCTGCAACGCCGCCCTCCAATGCTGCGATTCTCTTCTCGAAAACATCCTCGGTCGGGTTTGTCAGTCTTCCGTAGATGTTTCCTGCGTCTGTGAGTCCAAAACGTGCTGCCGCATGCTCGCAGTTTCTGAATACATAGGAAGAGGTCTGGTAGATCGGAACTGCTCTCGCGTCTGTCACCGGATCCGGCTGCTCCTGTCCTACATGAAGCTGTAATGTCTCAAATTTGAA
>CAKRNI010000254.1 GCA_934370915.1 uncultured Lachnospiraceae bacterium | reverse complement strand
GCATCCTGGCTCCCACATATGGAGGAACGTGTATACGGACTTCCGTCCTACGGGGCAAAGGAATGGACCCTCAGAGTCGTTATGGGGCCACAGGACGACTGCTTTACAGATAAGGGAATCAACACCTTCTTAAGCAGCACATACACGATCTCCAACGAGTACGACCGCATGGGCTGCCGCATGGAAGGCGATGTGATCGAGCATAAAAACGGTGGTGACATCATTACTGACGGCATCAGCTTCGGTGCTGTACAGGTTCCGTCCCACGGAAATCCTATCGTCATGATGGCGGACCACCAGACCACAGGCGGCTACACGAAGATCGCCAACGTGATCTCTGTGGACCTTCCGGTACTTGCCCAGTGTATGCCGGGAATGAAGATCCGGTTTAAGAAAGTCACGGTGGATGAGGCGCAGGATCTTTATTGTAAGGAAAAAGAAGAGTTCAGCGCGCTTGCGAAGAAGCTGAATACCCCGGTGGAACCGGCGGACGATGAGCAGGCGGTGGCGATCGCAGCGGCATCCGAGGCGAACAAGACCGCATGGGTAAAGGCGGGAACCTATAAGATTTCAGTAAATGGAAAAGAGTTTCTTGTGGAGCTTGAAAAAGAGATTGTGAGATTCCGATAAAAAGAAACATGGAAATGCAGGCCGGAAAATGACCGGATCGGTGAAGCATTTCAGCAGAATGGGTCGTGGGGAACAGGGACCTTAAGATGCCGGAAACGAAAAGAACGGCATAGCAGAAAGGGGTAATGAAAAATGGGAGATTACAGAACAGCGAAACCGGAAGAGATATGGAAAAAGATCCGCGACGGAGAGATCACAGGCCCGACAGCCGGAATGTGCGGAGGATATGCACAGGCGAACCTTGTGATCCTGCCGAAAAAATATGCGGAAGACTTTAAAAAGTTCGCGGAGCGCAACCCGAAACCGTGTCCGATCCTCGAGATCATGGATGGTTCCCCTCTTGTCCATGACATGGGCGAGGGCGCGAATATCGTCACCGATATTCCGCGATACTTTATCTATAAAAATGGCGTGAAGGTCGATGAGGTGACAGATGCTTCCGAATACTGGCAGGATGATTTCGTTGGTTTTCTTATCGGCTGCAGCTTTTCCTTTGAGGAGGCGCTCTTACAGGCCGGAATTGATGTGCGTCACATCTCGATGGGAAGAAATGTCCCGATGTACAAGACGAACATCGAATGTGAGAAAGCCGGTGTGTTTGAAGGTCCGCTTGTATGCAGCATGCGTCCGATGACACCGGAGGACGCAAAGAAGGCAGCAGAGATTACGGAGAAGTTCCCGAATGTTCACGGCGGACCTGTCCACATGGGAGATCCGGCCGGGATCGGCATCAAGGATATCGACCATCCGGACTATGGAGATCCAGTGGAGATCCGCGAGGGCGAGATTCCGGTATTCTGGGCCTGCGGCGTGACTCCACAGGCAGCCGTCGAGCGGGCGAAACCGCCGATCGTCATCACCCACGCTCCGGGTCATATGTTTATCACGAATGTGAAGAACGCGGAGTTAAATGATTATCTGGAGAGAAAGAAACAGGGTACGAAATAACTGTGAAACAGAAGAAATCGCAGCATCGCTGATACACGTGATCAGCTGTCAGCAGCGGACATGGCAGATTTTGCCGGACAGATGCGGAAATGAGAGGATTGGGCACTCGAGAGTGAGAGGTTCGGGTCACCGGACCTTCGGGCCCCGGAGAGTTGACAGAATCCGAAATCTGTGCTATTCTACCAGACGTTAAAACTCGTGTGGATTTTTAAAGAAGAACTTTTTTCGCCACACAATCACCCAAAACTTTATGGGGTGGTTGTGTGGCGTTTTTTTGTTTAACAGAAAATTCTGATAGAACTTCCTGCTAAACAAAAAGAAACTACGCGCCAATGATGTGTACTCGCGCGAAGATTCAGATTGTCGCAAGTGACTGCGCTCGGCGCGAGAATGTGTCGAGGCACATTCTTTTAATTGCTTATATCAACGAAGTTTTACATATGGAACTGTTACTTTAAAAATTATATGGGAGGTTATAATCATGAACGAAACTTTCATGAAGGAGAAGCCGGTCTTTCCGCTTCTCCTCGGAATGGGAATGCCCATGGTCTTGTCCATGCTGGTGAATTCCCTCTATAATATTGTAGACAGCTATTTTGTTGCCCAGATCAGCGAGAACGCCATGGAGGCGCTGTCCCTGGTGTTCCCGATCCAGAACTTTATCAACGCCATGGCCATCGGTTTCGGCGTGGGAATCAACGCGCTGATCGCCACGGCGAGAGGTGCCGGAAAAGAGGATGAGGCGCGCCGGGCAGCGACCCAGGGCGTTGTCCTGTCCGTGATCCACGGGATTATCCTGGCGGCGGCCTGCATCGCCATCATGCCGTGGTTCCTTGGCATGTTCACAGGTGACCAGGAAGTCATTCACTACGGCGTGCGCTACGCGTCCATCGCATTCCTGTTCTCCCCGATCATCATGGCCGGCCTGGCTTTCGAGAAGATTTTCCAGGCGGTAGGCCGGATGAAGGTGTCCATGATCGCCCTGCTCGGCGGCTGCGTTACGAACATCATCCTGGACCCGATGCTGATCTTCGGAGTGGCATTCTTCCCGAAGATGGGGATCGCAGGTGCGGCGCTGGCAACAGGTGTGGGACAGCTCGTCTCACTCACCGTGTACCTTGTCTTCTATTTCAGAGGACCGGTTCCGGTAAAACTGGAAGCAAAATATAAGATCCCTGGCGGAAATACCATGAAGAAGCTTTATGGGATCGGTATCCCGGCGATCTTAAACCTGGCGCTGCCGTCTGTCATGATCTTTGTGCTGAACGGCCTTCTGGCGCAGTATTCCAGAAGCTATGTAGTTATTCTCGGAATCTATTACAAGCTCCAGACGTTCCTCTACTTCCCGGCCAGCGGCATCATCCAGGGCATGCGCCCGGTGATCGGCTACAATTTCGGCGCCGGAGAGCGTGAGAGAGTCGGAAAGATCTACAAGACGACGTTAGCCATGACCGGTGCGATCATGGCAGCAGGAACGGTGCTCTGCCTTACGATCTCCAATACACTGATCGGTGCCTTCACCGACAATGCAGAGACCATCGCGGCAGGCGGTGCGGCCCTCCGGATCATCAGCGCTGGCTTCATCGTCTCAACGGTCTCCGTCACAGCGTCTGGTGCCCTCGAGGGAATCGGCATGGGTGTCCAGTCTCTGGTGATCTCATTGCTCCGATACATCGTGGTCATTTTGCCGGCCGCTTTCATTCTGTGTCATTTGTTTGGCGGTGAAGCAGTCTGGAACGCGTTCTGGATCACGGAGTTTGCGGCGGCTGTTGTGGCTGAGATCGTGTATCGGGGAACGATAAAGAGGACCATGCCGAAACCACGATAAAATATAGGTTTTCCGGAAAAATTTAATCGAAATTTTGAAGAAAAACGGTTGACACACCCGGACATGTATAATATAATGTATAACTGTGACATCGGTTGAAAATGCTGTAGCCAAAGCCCCGGAAACAGTATTTTACGAT
>CAKRNI010000253.1 GCA_934370915.1 uncultured Lachnospiraceae bacterium | reverse complement strand
GTCTGGAAGCCGAATGCTTTCATGCGCTCTTCCACGTTCTCGCGGAATGCGATGTCTGTGCTTCCCTCGATGGAGATGCGGTTGGAATCGTAGAGAACGATAAGCTTTCCGAGTCCAAGTGTTCCCGCAAGGGAGAATGCCTCAGAGGAAATTCCCTCCATCATACAGCCGTCGCCGCCGAGTACATATGTGAAATGATCGACAACCGGGTAATTTTCCTTGTTGAATACGGATGCCAGATGTTTTTCAGCCATCGCCATACCAACTGCCATGCCCATACCTGCGCCAAGCGGTCCGGTTGTAGCCTCAACACCAACGGTGTGACCGTATTCCGGATGTCCCGGAGTCAGGGATCCGACCTGACGGAAGTTCATGAGGTCTTCCTTTGTAAGACCGTATCCGAACAGGTGAAGCAGGGAATACAACAGCATGGAGCCATGTCCGCCGGATAAGATAAAACGGTCACGGTTTGCCCACTCCGGGTTTGCCGGATTGTGGTTCATGTGGTGTGCCCAGAGCTCATAAGCCATCGGCGCGCTGCCGAGGGGAAGTCCCGGATGTCCGGAATTTGCCTTCTGGATCGCATCTGCGGATAAAATTCTGATGGAATTGATCGCCAGATTGTCGATTGTGTTCATTGTTTCATTCCTCCTGATAATCCATAAGTATGGTACTGTTCCGTATTTTTCGCAGTTACCATTGTTGTAACATGGTTTCCAGTTACATTTACCTTAATTTAATCTCTTTCATTACCTCGCTGCCTGCGGTAATCAGAGAATTGGTACGATTTTTACCTGCCCTTACGAGCGATACGGAGAAGTCAAACTGCCCGTTAAACTTCTCGTGTCCGTCCAGATTATACTCCCTGCACGATTCCTCATTATACAAGATAAGCCTGTCCCCGTCAATGAGGACACCTGTATACGCGTAGTCAAAATCAATGCTTGCAACCCGTTTTCCGTCTGTGTTGTATACATCAAGGCGGTACGGGCTTCCGGACGTGCTGTCCACAACGACGGCCGCGTACTGATCCGAGTAACAGATACTCCGGCTTTCTTCTTCCACCGGAACATAGATCACATTTGTATCCGGAATCACATTTTTTACAGAAATAAAGGTCAGTCCTTTATCGGAAAAGGCGCAGACGGTCTGGTCGTTTAAGTAGCGGATGCGTCCCACCATCTTATCATCAAATTCTTCCTCAAATGCGGCGATAAAACGGTTATTGACGTTCTTTCCGATCTCAGAGAAATCGTAAAACGCCACCTTATTCTTCAGCGCTCCGTTTTTCATGTACATGACGGACATGGCGATCTGTTTTCCGTCTGGTGAGAGTGCGATATCCACCGGATATCCGTCACCGGATAAAAGCATCTTGATGTTGATCCCCAGCGACTCGCCATCCTTCTTAAAGTAGAATATGTAGCTCGCCGTGCTGTCCTCAACGACTGCCGCCGCGACACCGCGGGCAGATACCGCCGCCTTCGTGATCGGAAGCTGCGTCTTTGCCGTTCCGGTACATCCCACTTTATTGCAGATGTACATCTCGTTTCCCTGCTGGTCCGCGATCACGGCATAATCCCCGTTGATGTTGATGATCGGCGTCTTCATTTCGTAGCTCTGGGTCCAGATCGTTTTCCCGGAGGCGTCGATATAAGAAGCGCCATCCTTTGTATACTTGATCATATTGTCGCCAAACATGGCAAATTTTACGAAGCTGCTGTCACTGACGTTTTTTGATGCCTCTGCAGGTGCAAAAGTCTCCGCGGACGCCGTCTCATCCGGGTTTTTGCTTCCCGCCCCGGAAGCCCCGGAGCTTTCTGCCGAAGCAGTCTCACCGGCTCCGTCTGTCCCTGCACTGTCGGTCGCGGCGCTTGTCTCTGCTGCCTGTGTTTTCTTATCTGCGCCGGAGGTTTCTGTGTAGCGCATGGACCGCTCCCACTGGACACTGTATCCGGTATACTCATATTCATTCATGTACCGGTAACCGGTAAAACCTAACGCCGCGATAAAGCAGATGGCCGCCACAGCGATGATCCGCTTTTTTCTTCTATAGTTGGCAAGCCGGTCATCATCCATCGGTTCATCCGATCCGTTGTCCGGCCTCTGTACGATATTCTGTCTGAGCTGTCTTTTTTTATTTTCTCTGTCCATAGATTGCATATCACCCATAAAAAATCTCCTGAAAAATGGACATATATAATTTAGTATACACCATTTTCAGGAGATTCGCATTAAGTTCTTTGTTTTTATTGCAGTCCAATATTCTATGGAAGAACAAGCTTCTGTCCCGCCACGATATGGTTCACATCATCAAGATGATTAAGCTCGCAGATCTCAGCCAGCCGCTTTAAATTTCCATACTCTTTCCAGCAGATCCCGTATAATGTCTCCCCGTCCCCGATCTCATAGATCCGGTTGCCATTTGCCGACGCGGCAGCGGAATCTGCAGGTTCCTTTTTCGGACTCGCAGTGCTGCCCGGTTCACTCTCTTTTCCCATACCGACGAGGGGCTGGGTCGGAGACTCAGCGCTGGCAGACGGAACTGTTTCTTCCACGCTGGCGGCCTCCGTATCTGTCCCGGCGACCGTCGCCTCCATGGTCTCCGTTGCCTCCATGGTATCCGTCCCGGCGGCCGTCGCCTCCATGGTCTCCGCTGCATAGCTCTCCCCGGTCTCACCGCTCTCCTCCGTCGGGAACACATTCCCCGGGCGCTCCTCGATCACAAAATCCGGTTCCTGATTCAGCTTGTCAAGATAATCGCTCCAGTTTGCCGTCCCGGCAGGCACCACAGAAGTCAGCACCGTCTCCATCTGCCGCATCTTGTGATAATTGTTGACGAGAACCACCCCGCCGGCCAGCACTGCCACCGTGAGGACTCCGCAGGCTGTCCCCAAAATCCCCGACATATGTCTCCCGGCATCTGCCTGCTCTTTCCGCGCCGTCATCCGCTGACGAAAATCTTTGATGACCTTCTCATGGGACCCGGACTCCACCCGGCGCGCATCCTTCCGCGTTACCATGTAATCCTGCATCATCTGATTCCGTTCATAGTAGATGCAATGACCCTTTAATCTGTAAAATCCGTCCTCTGACGTGACATAGACTGCCTCCTCACCTTCCAGACCATGATTCAGGTACATGAGCTTATTTTTTCCATTAAAATACTGGTTGTGCTGCTTCCAGTAGTTCAACGGACTCAACTGGCTGGACGGTGCCCCGCAGATAAACCACCCCTGAACGGTCCGTTTCGGAAAGGACTCTTCAATGCCCCGGTACGCCTTTTTCCAGACATTCTCTGAAAATTCGATCTTCTCTCCGGATACCTCCGCATCCTCCATCTCGATGGCCCCGTCGATAAAAATATACGGTGTCCCATCATAATTTTCTGTATTGCCCAGCAGGAGTCCCACCCGCAGCGTCTGGTTTCCCGCCGGATACAGGCGTTTCAGATATGTATTTACATAATCCTCCACATACAGACGGACCACCTGGTCCGTATCACCGATCTGGCGGATATTTTTCGGAAGTTTCGGAAACGGATTGTATAATTCTCCCAT
>CAKRNI010000252.1 GCA_934370915.1 uncultured Lachnospiraceae bacterium | reverse complement strand
TTTGCCATGTGTTTCCCGGACGTGTATGACATCGGTATGTCCCATCTGGGAATCCAGATCCTCTACGATATGTTCAATAAGTATGAGGACGTATACTGTGAGCGCGTATACTCCCCGTGGACGGATCTTGATAAGATCATGAGGGAGAAGCATATCCCATTATTTGCCCTAGAGTCCCAGGACCCGGTGAAGGAGTTTGATTTCCTCGGAATCACGCTTCAGTATGAGATGTGTTACACGAATATCCTGCAGGTGCTGGAGCTTTCCGGCATTCCGCTTCACGCGGAGGATCGTACCTGGGATGACCCGATTGTCATCGGAGGCGGTCCGTGCTCCTACAATCCGGAGCCGATCGCGGTGTTCTTTGATATGTTTTATATCGGAGAGGGAGAAGTCTCCTACCGGAAGCTTCTTGATATCTACAAGGAGTCCAGGAAGAACGGGGATTCCAGACAGGAGTTCTTAAGAAAGGCAGCGGGAATTCCGGGAATCTATGTTCCGTCCTTATATGAAGTGACATATGAGGAAGACGGCACGATCAGGAGCTTTCTGCCGACAGCGCCGGGGGTACCGGAGAAGGTGGAAAAGCAGCTTGTTATGGAAATGACAGAGTCCGTCTACCCGGAGAAACCGCTGGTTCCGTTTATCAAGGCGACTCAGGACCGCGTGGTTCTTGAGATCATGCGCGGCTGCATCCGCGGTTGCCGTTTCTGTCAGGCGGGAATGATCTACCGTCCGGTCCGCGAGAAGAATGTAGAGCATTTAAAAGAGCTGGCTTATAAGATGTTAAAGAGCACGGGACATGAGGAGATCTCCTTAAGCTCCTTAAGCTCCAGTGACTACAGAAGTCTCGAGGAGCTTGTGACATTCCTGATCGATACCTTCCACGGCAAAGGCGTGAACGTGTCCCTGCCGTCCCTGCGTATCGACGCCTTCTCCCTTGACGTTATGAGCAAGGTTCAGGATGTCAAGAAGAGCAGCCTGACCTTCGCGCCGGAGGCGGGTTCCCAGAGACTGAGAAATGTTATCAATAAGGGACTTACAGAGGAAGATATCTTAAACGGCTCCGCACTGGCATTCCAGGGAGGATGGAACCGTGTAAAGCTGTATTTCATGCTGGGTCTTCCGACAGAGACCGTGGAGGATATGGAAGGAATCGCCCTGCTTTCCGAGAAGATCGCGGAGAAGTACTACGAGATCCCGAAGGACAAGCGAAACGGCAAGGTACAGGTCGTTGCGAGTACGTCATTCTTTGTTCCGAAGCCATTTACCCCGTTCCAGTGGGCGCAGATGAGTACAAAAGAGGAGTTCCTCGGAAAAGCCCGCATCGTAAACCACAAGATGCACGAGATGCTGAACCACAAGAGCTTAAAATATAACTGGCATGAGGCGGACGTTACCGTTCTCGAGGGCGTTCTTGCCCGTGGAGACCGGAAAGTCGCTGCTGTCATTGAGGAGGCCTACAGACAGGGAGCGCTCTATGACGCATGGTCTGAGAGCTTTAACAATGAGATCTGGATGAATGCCTTTGAGACATGCGGCGTGGATATCGATTTCTATACGACGAGAGCACGTTCCCTCGATGAGGTATTCCCGTGGGATTTCATCGACACAGGCGTGACGAAGGAATTCTTAAAGAGAGAGTGGATCAACGCCACAAAAGAGACTGTCACCCCGAACTGCAGAATGCGCTGTTCCGGCTGCGGTGTGAGAAGATTTGGAGGAGGTGTCTGTTATGAAGATCAGAATTAAGTTTTCCAAGCAGGGAGCCATGAAGTTCATCGGACATCTTGACACAATGCGTTACTTCCAGAAGGCCATGCGCCGCGCAGATGTGGATATCCGCTATTCCGAAGGTTTCTCCCCACACCAGATCATGTCCTTTGCGGCACCGCTCGGCGTGGGCCTCACCGGAAGCGGCGAGTACCTGGATATTGAAGTGCTGTCCACGGACTCTTCCGCGGAGATGGTGAAACGGCTGAACGACACGATGGTGGAAGGCGTTGAGGTATTGAGCTACCGGAAACTGCCGGATGACGCGGAAAACGCCATGTCCATCGTTGCGGCATGTGATTATACCATCGTCCTGAGAGACGATTACGAGAACGGACTTTCCATGACAGCGGAGGAATTCTACAACGGAATTCTTGATTTCATCGAAAACGGAAACCTGAATATCGTGAAAAAGACGAAAAAGGGCGAGAAGGAGATGGACTTAAAGCCTCTGATCTACGAGGCACGCCGCGGGGCGGACGGAAACGGACTCTTTTTACAGCTCTCTTCCGGAAGTGCTGCGAATGTAAAGCCGGAGCTGGTCCTCGAGGCATACTGTAAGTCTCTTGGAAAAGAGTATCCGCAGTTTGCGTTCCGCATCAACCGTGAGGAAGTTTACGCGGACGCGGGAGAACATGACTTTGTGACTCTGGAATCCTTCGGAGAAGAAATTGGAGAACATGTTGGATAAACTGATCATTACGGCACTGCGCGGGAAGACCGCTGCAGTGCTTTTTAAAGATGGACATGCCGCCCAGATTGATTTTGAGCCCGAGGCGGCGGAGGAAGAGACCGGCGTGATCTTTGTCGGAAAGGTGAAGAATATTTCAAAAAACATCAACGCGGCTTTTGTGGAGTACCGGCCGGGGGTCAACGGTTTTTACAGCCTGAAGGAAAATGCGCGTCCGATCTACGCGGACGGGAAGACGGAACATGGACCGCTGAAAACCGGAGATGAGATCCTGGTGCAGGTGGAACGGTCTGCGGTGAAGACGAAGGACGCGGTGCTGACCTCAAATCTTACGCTGACAGGGCAGACGGCGGTTCTGAGTGCCGGGAAAAGTTCTCTTGGAATTTCCGCGAGGATTCGGAATAAGGAATGGCGGGATGCGGTAAAACAGCGCTGGGAGGCGACAGAACACGGAGACTGCGGTCTTGTCGTCAGGACGAACGGAGAGGCGGCTGGAATCGATAAGGTGTTTGAGGAGTTTGCAGCGCTTTATGAGCGGTATCTGGCAATCTGTAAGGCGGCGGTGAGCCGGACCTGTTACAGCGTGCTGTATCGGCCGGAGAGTTTTGCGGTTCGTGCGGTACGGGATCTGAAGATCAGTGATGGACTGGAAGTTGTCACGGATCTGCCGGAAGTTTATAAAGAACTGCAGGATGCGTTAGGGATTACAGACAACAGGGCGGCGGAGAATTCCGGGACAGCTGCGGATTCTGAGACGGCAGAAGGCTCTGCAGCAACAGCGGATTCCACAGCGGTTGATTCTGCAAAGATGGCATGTTCCATGGCAGCAGGAATGCCATCACTCAGACTTTATACCGATGATTTCCCACTCACAGCCCTCTACCATCTGGAGACGATCCTGTCCCAGGCACTCTCGAAGACAGTCTGGTTAAAGTCCGGCGGAAATCTCGTGATAGAGCCTACAGAGGCGCTCACGGTTATTGATGTGAATACGGCTAAGAGTGTTTCAAAGAAGACGTCCGAAGAGACATACCTGAAGACAAATCTGGAAGCGGCGGAGGAGATCGCTGTCCAGCTACGCCTCAGGAATCTCTCGGGGATCATTATTGTGGACTTTATTGATATGAA
>CAKRNI010000251.1 GCA_934370915.1 uncultured Lachnospiraceae bacterium | reverse complement strand
ACAGCGGAATTTCAGCGGATATGTGTTCTGGTGCGGCTGGATTCGAGTGAGCTGGCAGACTGAGAGAAAAAAGATATCATATGAGAAAAATTCTCGTATTTCTGCCGCTTTCCGGGCATCTGCTGGGAGCGGCAGTACTTGACTTTGGTGGAAAATGTGTTAAAGTTAGTAATTGGTAACGAAAATGAAAGTGCGGCAGCAGGTTCGACCGGCATAAAAAAGAGAGCCGGTGGATATGGACCGGAATACAGAAATGCCGCGCGGATGGCAAGAAAGAGGTGTCATTATGACAAAAATTGATATTATCTCCGGCTTCCTCGGAGCCGGAAAAACAACATTTATAAAGAAGCTTCTGAAAGAAGCGATTGCGGGCGAGAAAGTAGTCCTGATCGAGAATGAGTTTGGTGAGATCGGTATTGACGGCGGATTCTTAAAGGATTCCGGTATCGAGATCCGTGAGATGAACTCCGGATGCATCTGCTGTTCCTTAGTCGGAGATTTCGGCCGTTCCTTAAATGAAGTCCTCACAAAGTATGAGCCGGACCGTGTGATCATCGAGCCGTCAGGTGTCGGTAAGCTTTCCGACGTTATGAAGGCAGTCTGCGATGTTGCGGGCGAGATCGACGTTGTATTAAACGGTTCCGTGACAGTCGTTGACGCTCAGAAGTGTAAGATGTATATGAAGAACTTTGGTGAGTTCTTCAATAACCAGATCGAGAGCGCAGGCACCATCGTGCTGAGCCGTACCGATGTTGCTGATGCAGACAAGGTTGCCCAGTGCGTAGAGATGATCCGTGAGAAAAACCCGAAGGCAGCCATCGTCACAACTCCGATCGGCAAGCTCACAGGCGAGCAGCTTCTTGAGATTATCGAGAAACCGACGGATGATATGGCTGAGAAGCTCCTCGAGGAGGTAAAAGAGGGCCATCATCACCATCATGACGACGATGAGGAGTGCTGCTGCGGCCACCACCATCATCACGACCACGACGATGATGACGACGAGGATGAGCATGAGCACCACCATCACCACCATGATGACGATGAGGAGTGCGAGTGCGGCCATCACCATCATCACCACGACGATGACGATGATGACGACGAAGATGAGCATGAACACCATCACCACCATGACGATGAGGAAGAGTGCTGCTGCGGCCATCACCATCATCACGACCACGACGATGATGACGACGAGGATGAGCATGAGCATCACCATCATCATGACGGTGAGTGCGGATGCGGACACCATCACCACCACCATGATCATGACGCCGATGAGGTATTCACAAGCTGGGGGCTTGAGACAAACCGCACGATCACAAAGGAGAAGCTTGAGTCCCTGTTACAGGAGCTCGCTCACTCCGAGAAATATGGTCAGGTTCTCCGCGCGAAGGGCATGCTGCCGGACGCAGACGGAACCTGGTACTACTTTGATCTCGTTCCGGAGGAGACAGAAGTCCGCACAGGCGCTCCGATCTACACGGGTAAGGTGTGTGTGATCGGTTCCAACTTAAAGGAAGACGAGTTGAAGGCTGCCTTCGAAGCATAAAACGTGCGTTCCGCAAAGACAGGCAGTTTCATATGGAAGACCTGTCCAACGGCATTTACTATTTTGATGCATGACGACAAAAAAGTTCCTGTCCGCGCAAGACGTGGGCAGGAACCATTTCTATCATTAGGAGATTAAGACATTGAAACAGCAGGAAAAGATGCCGGTATTTGTCATCAATGGCTTTCTGGAAGCAGGAAAGACCCAGTTCATCACAAATACCTTACAGCAGGATTATTTCCAGGCCGACGGTACCACCGTTCTGATCCTCTGCGAGGAAGGCGATACGGAGTACGATAAGGAAATCTTAAAGAAAACAAAAACAAAGATCGTTACCGTGGAAGACATTTCCGAGATGGACGAGGATTTCTACGGGCGGATCGAAGCGTTATATGACCCGACCCGTGTGCTCATCGAGTGGAACGGAATGTGGCCGCAGGATCAGCTGCAGCTCCCGGATACCTGGGAACTGTTCCAACAGATCACGATCATCGATGGCTCTACCTTTGAGTTGTATTTAAGCAACATGAAGCCGCTTTTAGCGCTTCTTGTAAGACGTTCCGAGCTTGTGATCATGAACCGCTGCGATGAGGTCAGCGACGAGAATATCACCCGCTACCGCCGTGGATTAAAAGCATTGAACCCGCAGGCGGAGCTGATCTTTGAGGATGCGGAAGGTGAGATCGAGCAGGAGGTCCTGGAGGAGGATCTTCCGTATGATATGAAAGCAGATGTGATCAGGATCGCTCCGGAGGATTTCGGCATCTGGTACATTGACGCTATGGACAAGCAGGACCGCTATGAGGGAAAGGTCGTAGAGTTTACCGGCATGGTTTTAAAATCCCCGGAATTCCCGAAGAATTACTTCGTTCCGGGCCGTATGGCGATGACCTGCTGCGAAGCGGATATGACCTTCCTTGGCTTTATCTGCAAGGCGCGTGAGGCGAGAAACCTTGAGACAAAGCAGTGGGTCAAGGTTCGCGCGAAGATCGCTTACGAGTTCTGGCAGGACTATGACGGTGTCGGTCCGGTGCTCTACGCCGAGAGCGTGGAACCGGCGCAGGAGATCAAGGAGATCGTGCAGTTCTAAGAAAAATACCGGCGGCTGGTTTTGCAGGTCTTCTGCCTGAAAAAAGCTGCTGACAGCAGATTTTGAAGATGAAAAACGGACTTCATAAAATCATCGTGGGGATGATTTTGGAAGTCCGTTTTTTCATCTTATTAGGAAAGACCGCCTACGGCGCTTCCTGTGTAATAGGAAATTCCAAGGAATTCTCTATTGCACAAGAGGCACAAACGTGCCAATGATGCGCACCCGCGTGAAGATGTAGATTGTCGCAGGCAATCGCGCGTGGTTTAAAATCAGCTCATCGGTGCAACCGGAACCGGCCGCTCGCGGTCAAAGACCTGAGTCACATCGAAGAGGTCGCTCAAGTGGTCTTTTTGGGGATTTGTCTCCGGCAGGTCGTAGTACATGCGGTAGCCGTCGAGGTTTCTCCGGCCCTGACGGACGTAATCATTTCCGAACTGTACCCAGTGCTGGCTGGAATCCACATTGCAGAAATACCGGAATCCCAGCTGGTGGAGATATTCATATTTCTGGTTATCCGACGTGTACGGATGCCAGTCTCCGACATCAGATCCGAAGGGATAGAGCAGGATATCAGTCTTTCCGATCAGGGATTCTACCCGGGAAGCCCATTTATCGGAATCTGTCTTTACATCCTCAAAGGAACGCTTTCCGAAATTGATATGTCCCCAGCTGTGGGAGGCGAGCTCCCAGCCGTTATCCCGGAGGCACTGGGCTACCTGACGGACAGTCTCTTTATCCGCCTCGTAGTTCGGATTGGAGCTCTCATAGGACGGGTCTGTCCGATAGCCAAGAACTCCCTGATAGCCGGTAAACGCCAGAACGGCCCGCGCACCGCGGTAGGAAAAATCAGGATGTTCCGCAATGAAATCCTCCAGAAGCGGCACAAGATCATAGGAGCCGACGGACACGGAACCGTCGTCCATCACCATCTCACAAGTAGGTTTTCCATCCTCACCGA
>CAKRNI010000250.1 GCA_934370915.1 uncultured Lachnospiraceae bacterium | reverse complement strand
TATCTCTCAGCACACTCAGCAGAACCGTTGTGGATCTCTGTCATGATGTGATGAAGTTTAGAATCAACTTCTTCAGCTGTCCAAGAAATTCTCTCACTGTTCTGGCTCATCTCAAGAGCGGATACAAGAACACCACCAGCGTTAACAGCCTTAGACGGAGCAACAACCATGTTCTTCTGATCCATTAAGAATCTAAGAGCTTCGTTTGTTGTCGGCATGTTAGCAACTTCGATGTAGTACTTGATGTTGTTAGCAACGATTCTCTTAGCCTGTGTAAGGTCTACATCGTTCTGTGTAGCACACGGCATGATGATATCAACTTTCTCGCCCCACGGCTTGTCTCCAGCTACGAACTTGCAGCCGAACTTATCAGCGTAGTCCTGAACTTTGTTACGTCCAGAAGCTCTCATCTCAAGCATGAAGTCGAATTTCTCTTTTGTTGTAATTCCATCCGGATCGTAGATGTATCCATCCGGGCCAGAAAGTGTAACAGCCTTAGCACCTAACTCAGCTAATTTCTGTACAACGCCCCAAGCTACGTTACCGAAACCAGCAACTGCAACTGTCTTGCCCTGTAATGTATCGTTCTCATGTTTCATAACAGCGTCAAGGTAGTAAACAGCACCGAAACCTGTAGCTTCCGGACGGATTAAAGAACCACCGAAGGAACGAGCCTTACCTGTTAATACGCCGTTCTCGTAAGCACCTCTGAGTTTTCTGTACTGACCGAACAGATAACCGATCTCACGTCCGCCAACACCAAGGTCACCAGCCGGAACATCGACATCCGGACCGATGTGACGATATAACTCTGTCATGAAGGACTGGCAGAATCTCATAACTTCTCTATCGCTCTTGCCGTTCGGATCGAAGTCGGAACCACCCTTAGCGCCGCCGATCGGAAGTGTTGTTAAGCTGTCTTTGAATGTCTGCTCGAAACCTAAGAATTTCATGATGGAAAGGTTTACGCTCGGTGCGAATCTTAAACCTCCCTTGTACGGTCCAATTGCTCCGTTGAACTGTACACGGTAACCTGTATTTACATGAATATTTCCGTTGTCATCCTCCCACGGAACACGGAACTCGATAACTCTCTCCGGGATTACCATTCTCTCAAGAAGAGCAACCTTCTCATACTCCGGGTGAGCGTCTACAACCGGACCTAAGGAAGATAATACTTCTTCTACAGTCTGGCAGAACTCCGGCTCATTAGCATATTTAGCTTTTACGTCCTCAATTACCCTCTCAACATACTTGCTCATCTCGCAAATACCTCCTTAAATGTTGGTTCTTAAACCCCTGTGCCATTTTGCACTAATAAAAGACTTTTCCCCGCTCATGAATCTCAAATCAAGTCCTTAATTGGATCTCCGAGAAAACTTTTGTATCTTTTGTATATATAGTTTAAATACCATATATAATACGTTGTTTTCACTATGTATACAGGATTTCTCGCTGTATCTCGCGATTTGGAAGCTTTCGCATTTCCCTCAATACAAATCTTACAAATCTCTTGATTTATTTGGGACTCATTTCGCTTACGTCCTTTATTTGACTTTATTCTAACATACCCTTTTGACTTTGTCAACAATCTGTGGTACGATTCTTATAAAAGCTGATTTATCGACATGCCTGTCATTAATAGCATGTCCTTATATAAAAAAAGGGAGGTTCGGCCATGATCAGCATCAGTATCATAAGTCCTTTAAAATCAATGGCTGTCATCGATAAAGCGATCGAACACAATGACTTTGGATGCGTATTTCACAGGTACGTTTACGAAAATCTGGAAGAAATTAAAGACATATACGAACAGTGTAAGGATATCTCCGATGTGCTGTTTTTCTCCGGGGAACTGGGATACTCTTATATTCTGACCCATGTGGATGATCTGAAGGTTCCGTGTACCTTTATTTCCTATACTGAAAAGACTCTGCTGTCCATCCTGTTAAACTTCGTGATCCATTACCCGGATGTTCCGTTAAACAGACTCTATATTGATTTTCTGACTCCGGTAAATGATTTTATGAATTTAAAGAAATATCTGGATCCGGAACATATGCCTTACTGCTTTGAAAATCCCGTATATAACTATGAGACCTTAAAAGAGCGGGCTGTGGAGCTCTGGGAAAGTAAAAAGATCGACATGATGTTCACAAGAACCACGAACCAGCTGGAGGTTCTCAACAAGCTTCAGATCCCCTATATCCACTTTCTCCCCACGGAGGAGATGGTCCGCGATTCCATCCGGCACGCAATAAATTCTATCCGATTAAAGCAGAAGAACCAGCTCAACAAGCTCGTGATCCTCATAAAGCTCGTCTATCCGGATAATATCTCCTCACAGGACCGGGAATATCTGGAGATCACCCTTCACAAATATCTTCTTGATTTTCGGAAAGAGTACGCGTACGATTTCTCACTTCACGCAGTCTCCAACCGGTTTGAGCTGGATCTCGACAGTGATCTCTACAAGAGCAGCTTCAGCCGCATTCAGGATCTCATCGCTTTTCTGGATCAGAAAGGCGATCTGGAATTCCGTCTCGGCGCCGGATTCGGAAAATCACTCGGTGAGAGTCATTATCAGGCAGATCTTGCCCTGCAGGAAGCTGTAAAATATGGAAAGAATGACGGTTTTGTCATCTCCGGCGAGGACAATGCCCTCACCGGCCCGCTCTCTCTTACGAGATCCTTAAATTACAGCTATTCCAACACAAAAGCTCTGGACTACTCCCAGAGCAACGGGATCAACGAGAGCAATCTCCTAAAGATCGTCGGTCTCTTCCAGATGGATA
Source organism: uncultured Lachnospiraceae bacterium (assembly GCA_934370915.1). Classification (GTDB taxonomy): domain Bacteria; phylum Bacillota; class Clostridia; order Lachnospirales; family Lachnospiraceae; genus Pilosibacter. The sequence goes on along the minus strand of CAKRNI010000250.1, from coordinate 828 downwards.
AGGACACGATCATGACAGCCGCCTCCCTGTCCCAGTGGCTCAACATCACGAGCCGCAGCTGCAACCGTATTTTACAGCAGCTTCTGGATTCCAATTTAATAGAAGAGATCGAATCCCAGAAGCAGGAAGGCAAGGGACGGCCGACGAGACAGTACCGGTTCTGCAAGAACAACTTTATACGGACATTCTTTTAAATATGTTAAAAGACCGTGCCCTGCAGGAAAAGCAGCCAGAACACGGTCTTTTTTGTATCTTTACATAAATGCGCATTTCAGACACGTTCATGTCTTTTTATACGCCTGCAGCTCATACTTTTCGAGATTTTGTATCATAAAAAACGCCGCCGGGACTGCATCCTTTCCCGGCGGCATCTTTTATGTTTATGTCAAAACATTCTTATTTAAATAGTAACTATTCAGTACCTTCATAGTTACACGCAAAAATCCATTCCAGATCAGCTTCGCTGATGGGATTTTTGCCCTCCAGCCTATGTTTTCTTACGGTCAGCGCAGCAAGTGCGCAGACCTACTGAACAGTTACTTTAAATATATCTTATGCTAATGCCGCAAGCTCTTTTCCAAGTGCCTTGCAGTTCTCAAGAGCCTCGTCGTCCGGAGTCTCCTGGCAGATAACGCCCTCACCGCCAACAACTGTAGCACCTGCAGCTTTCATTCTGTCTTCCCAGTCTCTCATCCACTGGCCATCTCCCCAGCCGTAGGAACCGAACAGACCGATCTTCTTGCCGGATGCGAATGCCTCAACCTCAGTTACAAACGGCTCCATCTCGCCTTCCTCAAGAACCTCAGCTCCCATTGCCGGGCATCCAAG
>CAKRNI010000249.1 GCA_934370915.1 uncultured Lachnospiraceae bacterium | reverse complement strand
GAACGTGAGGGAGACCTGACTGCACAGATGTCTGCAAACCTGATCGGTGTGCAGAGAATCCAGGAGGCATATGCCCGCTACCAGGATGATCTGATCGAGTGCATGAAGGAACTGGTAAGCTACTCCGAGCGCCGTGTCCGCGCTGTCGTTGCAGAACTTCCGGACGGCGAGTACAGCTACACAGACTATGTAGACGGCTGCGGAGATAAATATCCGGATCCGCTTCCGATCAAGGTAAAAGTAACCATCAAGGGCGACGATTTAACGATCGATTTTACAGGAACTGCAGATCAGATCAAAGCTCCGATCAACGTACCATATCCGTGTACAAAAGCGGCAGTATTCTTCGCAGTAAAGGCCCTGATGGGCGATGATATCCCAGCCAATGAGGGAATCAACCGTGCGATCAAGATCATTGCTCCGAAGGGCTGCATTGTAAATCCGACGGAGCCGAGCCCGATCGGCGCACAGATCGACTGCCAGCAGAGAATTCCAGACGCGATCTTCGGTGCCCTCGCTCCGATCTTCCCGGATACTGTAGTTACCGCAGGAAACGGCGCGTGCACCACGACGATCTTAGCAGGTGAAGGTGCGATCGGTACAGACAGCGTATTTATCTTCCATGAGGTTATCGCAGGAGGCGGCGGAGCTTCCAAGGGCTTAGACGGTCTGTCTGGTGTTCAGGTTAATATGACAAATACATCCAACATGCCGATCGAGGCAACAGAGATGGAGTTCACGAAGATCCTTGCCAGAAAATATGAACTGAAGGAAGATACCGGCGGAGCAGGTCAGTTCCGCGGCGGTCTTGGAATTGAGCGTGAGCTTGAAGTGCTGCAGGATGATGTGGCATACACAGGACTTGGTGATCGTCATAAATTCCATCCGTGGGGACTTGCAGGCGGCAAAGAGGGCGCAGCAGGCGCATTCTACCGCGTTGCGACAGACGGCACTGTCACAAAGATGGGCCATAAGACGACAAGCTTCCCGTTAAAGAAGGGCGATGTGATCCGTGTTACAACACCTGGTGCCGGCGGTTACGGTGATCCGATGAAACGTGATCCGGAAAAGGTATTGAAGGATGTCACAGAGAAAAAAGTATCTGCAGAGGCAGCAAAGAAGGAATACGGCGTGGTTGTTGTATCCGATGGAGTTAATTACCATGTAGATGAGCAGGCAACCAAAGCGCTTCGTGGATAAACATCAATTGTAAGAAAGAGAGGATATTCCTATGATCAAAGGTATGCAGGAAGTCATCGATGTGATGACAAAGGCAAAAGCAGATCTGGATAAAAACGGCGGCTTAAAGCAGGTGATCTTTGTGGCCTGCGGAGGCTCTTTCGCATCTTCCTATCCGGCACGCTTTTTATTAAATCAGGAGAGCTCCATCCGTGTTCAGGGCTACAACAGCAGCGAGTTCGTCAATTCGACCCCGAAGAATGTAGATAAAAACACTCTTGTGATCGGCACATCCACAAAGGCAACGGCAGAGACCGTAGAAGCCCTGAGAGTGGCTAAGGCAAAGGGTGCAGTCACCATCGGATTATCCGGCTACGCGGATTCCCTGACAGCCCAGACAGCTGATTATTATGTAACATATTATCACGCAGACGAGTGGTACAAGGATCCGACCTTAGTTCATTACAACAGCCAGGGTACAGCATTAAAGATCGCGTTCTGGCTCTTAAAAGAGTACGATAATTACGAGGCATATGATCAGGCTCTGGAAGCTTTCGAGAAATTAGAGACGATCTACGGTAAGGCATACAAGGATGTGCGCGCGGAAGCAGCAAAATTCGCCATGACATATAAGGATGACACCGTATGGAACGTAATGTCCAGCGGAGCTGCGTGGGAAGTTTCCTATTCTGACGCATTCTGCTTCTTCCAGGAGATGCAGACTGTCCACTGTGTTCCGATCCATTCCGGTGAGTATTTCCACGGCGCATTTGAGACATGCGACAAGGATCTGGCAATTCTGTTATTTAAGAGCGTTGGACGCACACGTCCGGTGGATGAGAGAGCAGAGCGCTTCTTAAATCAGTTCGGCGGACATCACTGGATCATTGATGCCGAGAAGCTGGGCTTAGGCGAGCTGGATGAGAGAGTTGCAGAGTACTTTAACTCCCTTCTATTCCACCCGATCTCCAAACAGTTCATCTCCGCGATGGCAGATGTGAGAATGCATCCAATGACCTATCGTCGTTATATGTGGAAATTTGATTATTAATTGCCCATTAATTTATCTTAGTCAGATAAGATTTCCACCTCTTTCAAGTGGTGAGTACTGGTAAATGCGTCTACGTGGGAGCCCGGTCTCACAGCTGTTTGACTTGAATTGCAAATGAGATATAAGACAGGTTGATGCCTACGGAATGTGGATGTCAGCCTGTTTTGTGTTTGAGAAAAAATTAGAAATACGAGGAGAAGAGTAAAAATATCTTGCTATCTAATAGTACAAATAGTATTATAGTGTATATAACATTATATATCTAATTAGTATAATTAACTGCTCTGAAAAAATGGGGCAGAAGGAGGGATGTATGGAAACAAATATGAACCCAAACAGTATCGTTCCATTATATGTGCAGGTTGCAGAATCATTAAAACGTGATATTGAAAAAGGGGTGTATAATGCAACTGGAAAAATTCCGACGGAGGCAGAGTTGGCAGAGCAGTATAAGGTGAGTCGGATTACGATCCGCAAGGCGATGGACGATCTGGTTGGAGACGGGCTGGTGGAGAAGAAACAGGGAAAAGGAACGTTTATCCGCCGTCAGAAATTTGCAAAAGATATTAAGAACCTTCAGAGTTTTTCAGAAATGTGCCGTCATATGAATATGAAACCCGGTGGACAGATGCTGGAAAACAAACTGATTCCCGCAGATGATAAGATACAGAAACAACTAAACCTTGAACCGGGAGCATATGTGGTCTATATTTCACGCCTGCGAACAGCAGATGGAGAGCCGGTGACGATAGAGAGAAACTACTTCCCAGTGAAATATTCATTCCTTCTGGAAAAAAAATTTGATGATAATTCATTGTTTGAATGTTTACAGGAAGAGGCGAAGGTGCGTGTCATTTCATCGGAAAAGCGAATCGAGTTATGTCGCGCCACTACAGCAGAGGCAAAGCTGCTGCAGGTAAAGAAAGGAGCTCCGCTTCTGTATATTAAGAGTGTCGCCTATACGTACGACAGGGAGCCTCTCTACGCGGGTGTCCAGGTCTTTAACGGTGAGGTATGTTCCCTCTATGTCTGTGAATCTGTGGAACAGTAGCAGCGGGAAGTGGGAAAACGACCGGCTGCCTGCGGTCATTGTGGTAACCTGCAAAAATCATGAAAACCGCGGAAAATACACTTGCATTAGTGGTATGTATATGCTATAATTATGAAGCTGTTCTGGCGGAACAGGACATATGGCTGAAAACGCCGTATAATATTATTAACGTAACGTGACTGTCAGTCATGTACCAAAAATTATAAAGAGGTGAAAATCATGAAACAGGGAATCCACCCAAATTACTATCAGGCCAAGGTCGTTTGTAACTGCGGTAATGAATTTGTAACTGGTTCTACCAAGAAAGACATTCACGTAGAAATCTGTTCCAAATGCCATTCATT
>CAKRNI010000248.1 GCA_934370915.1 uncultured Lachnospiraceae bacterium | reverse complement strand
GTACTGATCGACGGTCATAGCATCTTAAACCGCGCGTTCTACGGTGTGCCGAACCTGACGAACTCGGAAGGTCTCCACACGAACGCGGTCTATGGCTTTTTAAATATCTTATTCAAGGTTCTCGATGAGGAGAAAGCGGACTACCTGGCGGTGGCCTTTGACTTAAAAGCGCCGACCTTCCGACATAAGATGTTCGACGCCTACAAGGGAACAAGAAAACCGATGCCGGAGGAGCTTCACGAGCAGGTACCGCTTATGAAGGAAGTCCTGACGGCCATGGGTGTTCCGATCCTCACAAAAGAGGGATATGAGGCGGACGATATCCTTGGAACCATCGCGAAACGTGAGCAGAAAGATGGATATGAGGTGACGATCCTCTCCGGAGACCGGGATCTTTTACAGCTTTCCGATACTCATATCCGGATTTGTCTTCCGAAGACAAGCCGTGGAACCACAGAAGTACACAACTATTACCCGGAGGACGTGATACGGGAGTACCAGGTAACACCGGAGCAGTTTATCGAGGTGAAGGCCCTGATGGGCGACCAGTCTGACAATATCCCGGGTGTTCCGTCCATCGGTGAAAAGACGGCGACAAACCTGATCGTACAGTACCAGAACCTGGAGAACATCTACGCCCATCTCGAGGAGGTAAAACCGCCCAGGGCGAAGAAGGCGCTGGAGGAACACAAGGACCTTGCAGATCTCTCACTGAAGCTTGCAAGAATCTGTATCGATGCCCCCATTGAGTTTTCCATGGCGGACGCGAAGCTGGAAAATCTCTATACACCGGCCGCTTACGAATATATGAAACGTCTGGAGTTTAAGTCCATCGCAGCGAGATTCGGCGAGGGGATCAGGAATGAGAGCGGACCGGAGAAGCAGTTTGTCCTCGTGGAAGATTTCTCAGAGGCGGACGCGCTCTTTGAAAAGGCAAAAAAAGAAGAGCGCATCGGTATGGAGCTTCTCGCGGAGAACGGCTCCGTGACAGCTCTCGCTTTAAGCTTTGAGGAAACCGGAAGCTATATTTTCCCGGTCGGCGGCTTTATGACAGAAAGCTACATCGCCGGAAAATATGAAGAGCTCTGCCGCACAGGCCATGCCTGGGTGCTGGATCTCAAGCATTCTTTGCCGTTTGCGAAGCTTTCCTACGGGGATACCGTTTACGATGCGGGTGTCGCGGCGTACCTTTTAAATCCGTTAAAGGACACTTATGGGTACGATGACATTGCGAGGGATGTTCTCGGCATGACGGTTCCGTCAAGGGCAGACCTGATCAAAAAGATGTCCTATAAGGACGCCTGCGCGAAAGAACAGGATAATTTTACGCGCATGGCGGGACTTATGGCATACACCGCTTTTGCCGCCGGGAAACCGCTCTCAGAGCGTCTGGCAGCAGAAGGAATGGAGGACCTGTACCGGAATATCGAGCTTCCGCTGATCTATACGTTATTCCACATGGAAGATGAGGGAATTGCGGTCCGCCGGGAAGAACTCACCGCCTACGGCGGGAAATTGAAGAAACAGATCGCCGTTCTCGAGAAGGAGATCTGGGAGATGACAGGACAGGAGTTCAATATCAACTCCCCGAAACAGTTAGGCGAGATCCTGTTTGAGAAGATGCAGATCAAGGGCGGAAAGAAGACAAAGACCGGCTATTCAACAGCGGCAGATGTCCTTGAAAAGCTCGCCCCGGATTACCCGGTGATCCAGAAGATCTTAGATTACAGGCAGTATACAAAGTTAAATTCCACCTACGCGGACGGTCTGGGAACATATATCAAAGAGGATGGCCGGATCCACAGCCGCTTCAACCAGACGATCACGGCAACAGGCCGGATCTCCAGCACGGAGCCGAACCTCCAGAACATTCCGATCCGCATGGAGCTTGGACGGGAGATTCGGAAGGTCTTTGTCCCGCGGGATGGTTTCCTGTTCTTGGATGCCGACTACTCCCAGATCGAGTTGCGCGTCCTCGCCCACATGTCCGGCGATGAGCGTCTGATCGAGGCATATAAGACTGCCCAGGATATCCACGCCATCACGGCATCCCAGGTATTCCATATCCCGTTAAACGAGGTGACACCACTGCAGCGCCGCAACGCGAAGGCCGTGAACTTCGGGATCGTGTACGGGATCAGTGCCTTTGGACTCAGCGAGGACCTGAGCATCTCCAGAAAAGAGGCCATGGAGTATATCGAGCGGTATTTTGAGACTTACCCACAGGTCAAGACATTTCTTGACAGCCTTGTGGCTCACGCAAAGGAACAGGGGTACGTCACCACCATGTTCGGACGCCGCCGCCCGGTGCCGGAGTTAAAATCCTCGAACTTCATGCAGCGTTCCTTCGGCGAGCGCGTGGCGATGAACTCCCCGATCCAGGGAACCGCTGCCGATATCATCAAGATCGCCATGATCCGGGTGGATGAGAGACTGAGAAGAGAGAACCTCCGCTCCAGGCTGATCCTGCAGGTACACGATGAGCTTCTCATCGAGACGGCGGAGGACGAGAAGGAGACAGTTATGAAGATTCTGTCCGAGGAGATGCACCATGCGGCATCCTTAAAGGTGGAACTGGAGATCGACATGCATGGCGGAAAGAACTGGTTTGAGGCGAAATAAATGGAACAGAAGAAGAAAATTATTGGAATTACAGGCGGTGTCGGCGCTGGAAAGAGCAGTGTGCTGGCGGTATTGAAAGAGGATTTTGGGGCGAAGATCATTCTGGCGGATCTTGTGGCCCACGATCTCATGGAGCCGGGAAGCGAGGGACTGAAAAAAGTCACGGAAGCCCTCGGAACCTCATTCCTCGACCCGGACGGGTCTGTGGACCGGAAGGCACTGGCGGATGTGATCTTCCGCAATAAGGATGCGTTAAAGACCATGAACTCCATCATCCATCCGCTTGTGTGGAAGACCATGAAAGAGGCAGCAGAAGCGGCTGAGGAGCAGCTTGTGATCATCGAAGCGGCAGTCTTTGACACCGCGCCGAAGGACCTCTTTGATGAACTCTGGTATGTCTACACCACAAAGGAGAACCGGATCATCCGCCTTATGGCAAACCGGGGCTATAGCCGTGAAAAGTGCGAGGATATCATCGGAAGACAGTCATCGGAAGAGGAGTACCGCGCGCTCTGCGACCGGGTCATCGACAACAATGGGGATGAGTCTGAGATAAAACGACAGCTGAAGGAGATTCTGGGATGAGATTTGTTAGTATCGCCAGCGGAAGCAGCGGAAACTGTATTTACGCCGGAACGGAGGAGAGCCATATCCTGATCGATGCCGGAATCAGCGCGAAACGGATCGAGCAGGGGCTCAATGAAGTCGGCTTAAAGACAAGTGAGCTGGACGGAATCTGCATCACCCATGAGCATTCCGACCATGTGAAGGGACTCGGCGTCCTCGCGAGGAAATATGAAGTCCCGATCTACGCGACGGAAGGGACGTTAAATGAGATTAAGAATATCAAGGGTCTTGGAGAGTATCCGGAAGAGCTTCTGCACCCGATCCTTCCGGACACGGAATTCGCTCTGGGGGATCTGACAGTCAAGCCATTCCACATCGACCACGATGCCGCAGACCCGGTGGCATACCGGATCCAGTCGGGAAACAAGTCCGTGGC
>CAKRNI010000247.1 GCA_934370915.1 uncultured Lachnospiraceae bacterium | reverse complement strand
GAAACTTCTACATTATATCCACCATTCTGATCCTTCGTGATCTTATATTTCACGCCGTCTGCGTCTGTCACGGTTCCGCTGGTCTTTACCTTACCGGATTCATTGACTACATATGTCTTTCCGTCAACGGTGACTTTCTCGTACTTCATTCCTTCTTCCGCACTCACAAGGCGTCCGTTCTCGTAGAGACTTCCGTCCTTCACACCCGTGAATCCGTCGCCTCTCTTTCCGATACTGCCGGAAGTCGTGAAGTAGAATACTTCATTGTCATGGTTATCGTCGTTGACCACGATCCGCCCGGTCTTCATCTTTCCGTCGCTGTCAAAGTAGAACTTTCTGCCGTCGCTCAGCTCCACAAGACCTGTCCTCATGCGGCCTTTTTTATCGAAGCAATAGGTCTCGCCCTTGATCTTCGCCATTCCATACCCACAGGCCTCCGTAGTCTTGTAGGATGTGGAGTATGCGCGGCCATCTTTAAAGTAGTACCAGTTTTCCTCAGCGTCATCCGGGGATGCCATATATCTCCAGCCGTTCATCTGCTGTCCGCCGCTGCGGAAGTAGCGAAGGGCATTGACATCGCTGTTGGAGAGGTCGTCACGTCCTGTAGATGTGTAATCAGACTCATTTACCCAGCCAGTCAGCATTCTTCCGCTGTGGTCAAAGATATAGGTCTCACCGGAGATCTTCAGCTCACCATCATAGATCAGCTTTCCACTGGAATTAAAGTAATACCAGTACTCACCCCAGTCATCCTCTCTGTCCGCCAGTTTTCTCCAGCCCGTCGTCATAGCTCCGGAATCTTCTAAATGATAGATCTTACCATCGATCTCCACCCAGCCGATATCCATAACGGAATCCGTAAAGTGGTACCACACGTCATTGATCTGTTTCCAGCCGTTTGTGTACGCCTTTCCGTTCGCTCCAAAATATCTCCATCCGCTCTCGTTCCAGCGGCTGTTGTTGATGTACTTCCATGCGTTTGTGATCATGACACCATTCTCATTTACATAATAGGTATCATCGATCAGGCTGTTTGTCTGCATCACTCCATTATAATCCATATAATACCATGCATCTTTGGAGCATACCCAGTCATTCCGAACGAGGCGTCCGTTGTTGTCATTGTAGTAATACCATTTTCCATTCTGCTGTGACCAGTCCGCAAAGGAGGTCATCGCCATTCCTGCGGTTAAAATCATCGCTGCAACTGCTGCACCTGCAAAATATCTCTTCTTCATAGAAACCCTCCTCTTCTAAATATTTCCGTTTCCGGAATATACTTTTTCACTTTCCCACCGGTTTCCTTTTCATCGTTCCCACGGTGGCTATTTGTTTTCGATATCTCCGTTAGATATCTTTCGTTTTTTGTTTGTACTTGTATTATACAGAAAACTTCCTAAAAACTCTTCTCTTTTTCCTTACATTTCATTAAAAATATGACGCAAAAATGCGGCAAAAACAGGATTGCATTCCCATTTCTGCCGCATTTAAAACTTTCTTATGATTTGCCGCCGGACACTGCAGTTTCTCCCTATGTCTTACCGCAGCACTGAACGTATATCCGACATTTTTATTTTACTCTGCATCTCCAAACAGACGGTTAACTGCACTGAAGATACCTCTTAAGGATGCTCTCGTGATGTTGGAGCTGATGCCGACACCGTATGTCACCTTGCCGGTCTTCTGATCCATCAGGTGGATATAGGAAGCCGCCTGAGCCCCGGAACCGGATGTCAGCGCATGCTCGCTGTAATCGAGAACCTTGATTGAGATACCAAGCTCCTCCTCCAGTCCGCGTTTCACAGCATCGATCGGGCCGTTTCCGACACCTTCAAACTGTTTTGTCTCGCCGTGGTCAGAGTAGGTAACAACAGCAACGGTTGTGAGCTGGTCTCCGGACTCGAAATCTGTGATCTTACACTTGCGGAAGTGGTACGGTTCCTTGCGGTCGAGATACTCGATGCGGAACTCTTCCATGATCTGATCCGGCGCAACCTCACCCTGCTTCTCTGCGATCTTCTGGATCACATCCGCGAACTCCTTGTGCATGCCGCGCGGAAGCTTGAATCCAAAGAAGCTGTCCATAACGAAAGCAACACCGCCCTTTCCGGACTGGCTGTTGATACGGACCACCGGCTCGTACTCTCTTCCGATATCGGACGGATCGATCGGCAGATACGGAACCTGCCAGATCTCGCTCTTTCTTTCCATAAGCGCATGCATTCCCTTGTTGATAGCATCCTGATGGGAGCCGGAGAACGCAGTAAATACCAGCTTTCCAGCGTACGGATGACGCGGATCGATATGCATCTTTGTGCAGCGCTCGTAAACCTCCGCGATCTTCTTGATGTCGCCGATCTCAAGCTCCGGATCGATTCCCTGAGAGAACATATTGTAGGCGATGGTCAGGATATCCACGTTTCCGGTACGCTCACCATTTCCGAACAGGGTTCCCTCAACGCGGTCAGCGCCTGCAAGCATTGCAAGTTCTGCAGCAGCGACACCTGTTCCGCGGTCATTATGCGGATGAACGCTTAAAATGATGCTCTCGCGGTTCTCCAGATGTTTGCTCATCCACTCGATCTGATCTGCGAATACGTTCGGTGTCGTCATCTCAACAGTGGACGGAAGGTTGATAATCATCTTATTGTCCGGTGTCGGTCCCCATGCTCTCTGGACCGCGTTGCAGATATCAAGCGCATAGTCCATCTCTGTTCCGGTAAAGCTCTCCGGGGAATACTCCAGGATCACTTTTCCGTCATAATCTTTCATGTACTTCTTTACCATATCGACACCGTCGATTGCGATCTGCTTGATCTCCTCACGGTCCATATGGAATACAACATCACGCTGTAAGGTGGATGTAGAGTTGTAAATATGCACAACTGCCTTCGGGATTCCCTGAATGGACTCGAAGGTTCTCTTTAACAGGTGATCACGGCACTGGGTCAGAACCTGAACCGTCACATCGTCCGGGATCAGCCTGCGTTCAACGAGCTGTCTTAAAAAGTCAAATTCGATCTGGGAAGCGGCCGGGAAACCGATCTCGATCTCCTTGAAGCCCATCTGCACCAGCATATTGAACATTTCGATCTTCTCTTCAACGACCATCGGCTCTACAAGTGCCTGATTGCCGTCGCGCAGATCCACACTGCACCAGATCGGTGCTTTCTCGATCTCTTTATTCGGCCACTCCCGCTCCGGGTAATTCATGACCGGTACTCTCTGATATCTCTTATAATTCATCATAGTTTCTTTCCTCCGTTTTCTGATATATTTCTCATTCCTGCATTTCATGAATTTTTTGTAATCATGCAGTCTTTCCAGGCACTGCAGTTTCCCTCCAGCTTCATAGTCGCAGGCCACGGAGTCGGTAAACCACGCTGTACTTCTCAATTATAAACAATGTTACTCTTTTAGGTCTAACCCCATTTTCATCAGTCCTTTTTTTGTGAAATTCAATCGGCGGACGCGCTTTCGACCGTCCTTTTCCGTTTTCTCATTATATCACTGTGAAAAAGGAATCGCAAGAATCTATGCCATAACATTTAGATATAGGAGATATGCAAATATTGCTGTTCACGCCTTGCACAAACAGTAACTGATTTTGCCGATGCTTCGCATTCCGAATCGGCA
>CAKRNI010000246.1 GCA_934370915.1 uncultured Lachnospiraceae bacterium | reverse complement strand
CGTCCCGGTGTTCCGACGATGATCTGGACGCCGCCCTTTAAGGAACGGATCTGCTTTACGATCTCCTGTCCGCCGTAGACCGGGAGGATCTTAATTCCGGACATATATTTCGCAAGGCGGCGAAGCTCTTCCGCCACCTGAATCGCAAGCTCTCTTGTCGGGCACAGGATCATCGCCTGTGTCTTCCTGTTTTCCGGATCCATCTTCATGAGAAGCGGAATTCCAAAAGCTGCAGTCTTACCGGTTCCTGTCTGGGCCTGACCGATCATGTCATGGCCTTCCATCTCAACCGGGATCGCCTGCGCCTGGATCGGGGATGCTGCCTCAAATCCCATATCTGTAACTGCGCGGAGAATCCGCGGATCTAAATTAAGTTCGTCAAATCTGATTGTTTCCATTCAATATCCTTTCTATGTTGTCTGCATAACGATTCCATGCCTCGGATATTTCTTCCTTACTTTATATAACGACACATCCGGCTTTACGGATCTCCATACCGGTCACAGAATTCTATATACAATGCCGACGGCTCACTTATATTTCAAGCCGCACAGGGTGCAAATGTAAAATATCTTATAACATAGGAAAGAAAATGTCAAGTAAAAGCATCTGAGGAAACAAAAATCCCCGGAATGCATGGCATTTTTACTGCCGCTGCTCTTCCGGGGAATTGTTCTATCTTTCTTTTTTGCGGTAACACAGATATCCGAATGCCGCTGCAACACCTACCGCGTAGATTACGAAGGTACATGCAAACGGAAGCTTTGCATTTACGGAGTAGATAAATCCTGCTGTCAGGGAACCTGCGATACTTCCCAGAGACTGAGTCGCATTGAAGAATCCCATCACGAGATTTTTCTGTTCCGGTGTCGCCTGATTTGCCACCATGTTCTGGAGAACCGGGACGCTGACGGAGTAACCTGCGTATACGAGGATACTGAACAGGATAAAAATTCCGATATTCACCGAAATCAGAGTTCCGATAGACGCCAGCGCACAGAATGTTGTGAGGACTACCATGGATTTTTTAACATTCGTCTTCTTAATGATCCAGATACAGAGGCTCATATTGGCGATAAAGGATACGAAGCCGACGCCAGCCTTAATGATTCCGTTGTAAGATGAAGTCAGACCAAGCTGGGCTTTTAAGTAATAGTTAAAGGCCTGGTCGAAACCGGTATTTCCAAAGTTGATGAAAATGTTGATTGCAAACAGGAACACAAAAGCCATGCACATGAAATTTTTGCTGTCGATGAATGCCTGGAACGGGTTTGCCTCTTTCATAAGCTGCTTTGCCGGAATATCCTTCAGGTTTGCGGTACTGTCAGGCTCGCAGATAAGGAAGAACGCGACTGCAACCGCAAGCAGGGTTCCCGCCTGGACTAAGAACGCCAGGCGCACGGAGAACTCGCCTAAGAATCCGCCGATCATATAGCCGAACGCGCTGGCCACGCTCTTGATTGTCGCGCTGTAGGTCAGGTATTTACCCTGATCTTCCGGTTTTGATTTGTTTACGATATAAGTCAGGAAGCTTACAAAAATACCGCCGGTAAAGAGTCCCGCGAACATTCTCGCAAGGATGATCATGAGCTCCGTCGTCGCGTAGGCGAACCATATCTGGGCCACGCCGTATCCCAGACAGCAGATCAATAAGGAAAGTCTTGATGAAATATAGTTATTGATCTTTCCCCAGAACGGTGATAGCAGGAAGTTTGTGACCAGCATAACCGCCAATGCCACTCCAAACATATAGTCGTGGAGATGCAGCTCCTGGATTACCGTCGGTGTGACCGGATGCGCAAAGTTAGCTGCCAGATTGAATACGACCATAGCAGTGAAAAAGGCGGCAAATCTTAATTTGTACTTCATAGGCAGTGTCTTCCTTTGTCTAAATTTTCAGCTCCGGACTTCTGTTATTCTTCATGTCCCGCCGGAGCCATCATATTTTTCCGCATTTTATCTAATTTTGCAGAAAATTCACATAATTCAAGTTTAACCTTATGTCGCCTAAATGTCAAGCGCAAACGATCATGTCCATCCCGGTTCTCAGGATGCGCCCTTATTCTTATCCCGGCGGTAACTGTTCACTATCTTCACAGTTACCGCTGATCTTCTATTTTCCCGGCATTCCAGCCATAATCTCAGCCATCTCTTTTAATCCTGTAAACACAGCATCCGGCACTGTGTCTGCATTCTCCAGATCCCCGGGCTTCGTCTCCCCGGAGAGCACAAGAATCCCGTGGGCTCCATTTGCCACGCCGGTCTTCACATCTGTATAAAGCCGGTCCCCCACAAAGGAGATCTTTTCCCGCTCGCTTCCCGTGAGCGTCAGGACCATGTCAACAGTCTCCTTAAACGGTTTCCCCACATACTTCGGCTGTTTTCCTGTAGATAATGAGATCGCCGCACACATAGCCCCACAGTCCGGGATAAAGCCATCCCTTGTCGGACAGTTGATATCCAGATGCGTCGCAAGGAACACCGCTCCGTTCCGGATATATGTGCATGCCCGCTCCAGCTTTTCGTATGTCAGTGTCAGATCGAACCCGATGACCACAATATCCGGCATAGCCTTTGTGAGCAGGATCCCATTCTCCCTGAAATTTTCTTCCAGATCCGGGGTTCCCACTAAATAAACCGTCTTTCCCGGATAATATTTCTTCAGATATTCGATCATCACATCACCGGAGGTAATGATCTGATCTCTTTGGATATAGCAGTCCATGTTTGCAAGCTTATCGATATAAGTCCTCGGCGATTTCGAGGAATTATTTGTAAAAAATACGTACCTTTTTCCGAGACGTTCCACCTGTCTTAAAAAATCCAGAGAACCGTCCAGGATCTGCGTATCGAGATAGAAAGTTCCATCCATATCCAGGACGAAAAGTTCCGTCTCCTCTAAAAGTTTTTTTCTGTCCATCTTCCGCTCTCCCCGAATTATACCTTAAACCGGTAGCCGACGCCCCAGATTGTCTCGATATACTGCGGTTTCGCGGTATTCATCTCGATTTTTTCGCGGATTTTCTTAATGTGCACCGTAACTGTAGCGATATCACCGATGGATTCCATATCCCAGATTTTGGAGAACAGTTCTTCCTTCGTAAAAACATGGTTCGGGTTCTGGGCCAGAAATGCCAGAAGGTCAAACTCCTTCGTCGTAAAGTTCTTCTCCTCTCCGTTTACATAGACACGGCGTGCTGTCTTATCGATCTTTAAGCCGCGGATCTCGATAATATCATTCGCCGGGGTTCCGCTTCCAATCAGTCTCTCATAACGGGAAAGGTGCGCTTTCACTCTCGCCACCATCTCACTCGGGCTGAACGGCTTTGTAATGTAATCGTCGGCGCCGAGACCAAGGCCGCGGATCTTATCGATATCATCCTTCTTTGCGGAGATCATGATGATCGGGGTGTTCTTTGTCTCCCGGATCTTTTTGCATATCTCGAATCCATCTACCCCCGGCAGCATAAGATCCAGAATAAAGAGATCAAACTCCTCCGAGATCGCCCGTTTCAATCCGGCCTCTCCGTCATTTTCTATCTCAACCTCGAAGCCGGACAGTTCCAGATAGTCCTTTTCGAGTTCCGCAATACTCTCCTCATCTTCTACGATCAGAATTTTGCTCATATATATTCCTCCTGTTATGGGTCTTAGGTATTACGA
>CAKRNI010000245.1 GCA_934370915.1 uncultured Lachnospiraceae bacterium | reverse complement strand
TTCTTCCCGAACATGGAGATCATATTAAATATAGAAGCAGATCACCTCGATTTCTTCAAAGACATCGAAGATATCCGCCATTCCTTCCGCAAATTTGCAGAACTTCTCCCGGAAAACGGTGTCCTGATCATCAACAGCGATATCCGCGATTATCAGGAGATCTGTGCAGGACTTCCGATCAAGGTGATCACTGTGGGAAGTGATCCGGCAAAGAGCCATTACAGCGCCGCAGATGTGACCTTCAACGAGAATGCCTGCGCGACGTACACTCTCTTAGAAGACGGAAAAGCAATTGATACAATTACCCTGGGCGTTCCGGGAATCCATAATGTATACAATTCCCTGGCGGCCATCGCGGCGGCTCATGAGCTGGGAATCCGCGGCGAGGGGATCAGGAACGGACTTTTGAGATTTACGGGCACACACCGCAGATTCGAGAAAAAGGGCATGATCGGCGGCGTGACCGTCATTGATGACTATGCCCATCATCCGCAGGAGATCGCGGCGACTCTGGCAGCGGCGAAAAATTACCCGCATCGTGAGATCTGGTGTGTCTTCCAGCCGCATACATACACGAGAACCAAGGCGCTGATGGAGGACTTTGCGAAGGCGTTATCCGCAGCAGACCATGTGGTCCTTGCGGATATCTATGCAGCCCGGGAGACCGACAATCTGGGAATCAGCTCTGGGACATTGGCGGAAAAGATCGCCGCGCTGGGTACAGATACCCACTATTTCCCGAGTTTTGACGCGATCGAGACATTCCTTCTTGAAAATTGTGTCAACGGCGACCTGTTGATAACTATGGGGGCCGGAGATATTGTAAAAGTGGGCGAAAAGCTCCTTGGACAGTAAGTTATCCACATTATCCACAGAGTTTTCAACAGAATCCTGTTGAAGACCCTGTGGATTTTTTGATTTACATAACTGAAAATGTGTAAATACCGGAAAGTAGGGAAAAATAAGGAAATTCGAGGATTTTTAGAGTTTTATTGATAATTATGTAACGCATTTATCCACGTTATCCACATTATCCACAATTAGAGTAGTGGATAATTCCGGCTATTTCATTTTTTCTGGGGGTATGTTATGATATTTCAAGATGAAAAGAGAGAATGAGTGTGCCGGAAAGTGCGGTGCTGCCTGGAAGAACTGAAAATATGAGACGTAAGTGGCTGATGGAGAGAACGACCGACAGGGCAGCAGGCGGATATATCAGGCAGATTTGAAATGGAACGTGAATATAAAGGGTGAAAAAAGAATGGGTTTAGGCTATAAAAATAACATCAATACGGCGGTAACCGCCGTTTCCAACACATTTATCGACGAATATATGGGGACAGCCAGCGGAGAATATGTAAAAGTGTACTTATATCTTCTGCGCCATGCCGGGAAGGATGTGGAGATCCCGGATATTGCAGAGGCATTGAATCATACGGAGGCGGATGTCCGCCGTGCTCTTGCCTACTGGGAGCGCGCCGGTGTGCTTGCATCAGAGAAAGAGGAACCGGCGGCGGGCGAAGCTGCGGTTACGAGAGAGGATATGGCAGATGGCGGCTACATAACCCCGGAATCCCGGAGAAATTACGGGGACTCCGATGTGGAAGGAAGAATGCCGGAAGAGAGTGCGGCTGACAGCGGAAAACAACTGCAGGGCAGTGAACGTGGTATGGCGAAGCAGCCCGGAACGCCGGACATCCCGGATGCCGGAAACAGCTACGACCGTATGAAACGTTTATCCGCAGATGAGGAATTTTCAGCCCTTCTCTACGCGGTCCAGCAGTACCTCGGAAAGACCTTCAGCGCCATCGAGTGTGAGAAATTTGCTTATTTCTATGATGTTCTCCATATGTCCTGTGAACTGTTGGAGTATCTGGCGGAATACTGTGCCGAGGGCGGACACACCAGTATCCGATACATCGAAAAAGTGGCGTTGAACTGGTATCAGGCCGGGATCCATACCCGTGACGAGGCGCGGGAGCACTCCGCAAGATACTCGAAAGATACCTCCGCTGTCATGAAAGCGTTCGGAATCATGGGCCGGAACGCGGGAACAGCGGAACAGGAATTTATACGCCGCTGGTTTAAGGAATTCGGTTTCGATTCCATGATCGTCACGGAGGCATGCAACAGGACTCTCACAGCCACAGGATCGGCAAGCTTTCCATACGCGGACAAGATCCTCACCGGCTGGAAGGAAAACGGCGTGCGGACCTTACAGGACGTTGAGGCCTTAGATAAACGCCGTCAGGAGAAACAGGCGAAGAAAGCCGGCCCGGCATCGAGACAGACCCGGAACACATCGACGAACCGGTTCAATAACTTTGAACAGCGGTCCTACAATTACGATGATTATGTCTGGGATGACATAAAGAACAGAAAATAAGGAGGCAGTGCGGATGGCACTCAGCAATTCCCAGTACGACGCGATCATGCGTGTCTACAATCAGAGACAGTTTCAGGACAAACGCGAGCAGGATAAGCGGATCGCGGAAGTGTACGAGAAAATCCCGCAGGTAGAAGCGCTGTCCGACGAGATCGCGGCGACTATGGCTCAGGCGGCGAGAAAGATCCTCGCCGGTGACCGCGCGGCGGCGGATCAGTTGAAAAAAGACGCGGAATTTTTAAAAGAGCAGAAAGTGATCTATTTAAAACAGAACGGATATCCGGCAAACTATCTGGAGCTCCAGTATGTCTGCCCGGACTGTAAGGATACGGGATACGCGGACGGAAAAAAATGCCACTGCTTCAAGCACATGGAGATTGAGATCCTGTACGACCAGTCGAATATCCGCGAAGTTCTGGAACGGGAGAATTTCGACACACTTTCCATGGCATACTATGACAGGAATCATGTGGATGAGAAGACAGGAATGACCGTCTACGACTATATGTCCAGGGTGATCAGGGAATGCAGGGAATATGTGGAAAACTTCAAAAATGAGAAAGGAAGTATCCTGTTCACCGGAAATACGGGCTGCGGAAAGACATTTCTGAGCAACTGTATCGCGAGAGAGCTGATCCGAAGATATTTTTCGGTGGTCTATCTCACGGCAACGGATATGTTCGACATTCTGGCAGGAAGCCGCTTCAATGGAGGCGATGACGATGAGGCGAAGGACCGCGCATCCTATATCCTGGACTGTGACCTTCTGATCATTGACGACCTTGGAACTGAATTGATCAATACATTCACGGCATCCCAGATGTTTTACTGTGTCAATGAGCGGCTGAACCGAAATAAGGGAACGATCATTTCCACAAACCTGACACTTGGCGAGCTTCAGGACGCCTTCACGGAACGTGTGACCTCAAGGATCATGAGCCGGTATAAGATCATACCATTGATCGGGGATGACCTTCGCCTCGTGCGCAGAGGATTTATGCGCAGAGGATAATAAAAACGTGCCGGATGGCCGGAGAAAAAGGGAAATCCTGTCGGAGACGGCTGGAATCCGGTTGACGGGGCAGTTGGTTGGTGCTATAAATGAAATGTATGTACGCTGCAAAAAATGGGGAACCGGGTAAATGCCGTGAAGAACAGGCAGACCGGAGAGCGGCGGATAAAAATATCAAATAATGAGTAGAAAATCAGGGAGGAACAGGAATGCTGTACGAAGAAAAGCAGATTGAGACAATACCGGTTGGACCATTAGGTCTGATTCCG
>CAKRNI010000244.1 GCA_934370915.1 uncultured Lachnospiraceae bacterium | reverse complement strand
GCATTCTGCGGTTTCGGTATGGGCGCTACCCCGAACGCTATGGCAAACATGAGAGCACTCGTTGAGCGCTACGGTGCTGCTCCGAGAGCATTCTTCATCGTACCGTTAGTCGGAAGCTTATTCGTTGACTTCTTTAACTCCATGGTACTGACCACGTTTATGAACTTCCTGTAAACCCCAGTTTTCAGAAAGCCTTCGATAAAGCCTTTATACCTTACAAAACAAGACCGTCTCTTCCGGATCACTCCGGGGAGGCGGTCTCGTTTTTTTCTATCTTACTGGTATTACTGTCGATTCTGATTTATTTACCGATCCTTGACTGGCTCTGTGCCGGTTTCTGATCCTGCTGTCCGCTCTGGCTCTGGCTGTTTCCGTTATCTTCCTCAGCCGGACGTTCCTTTAAGGTTACCTGAACTTCTCTCTCCTGATAACTGCCGTCTACGAGGGACTGGACAGTCAGTGTTACCGTGTCACCGGATTTATAGTAAGTCAGGAGTTTTGCGAGATCCGCGTAGTTGGAGATCTTCTCGCCGTCCAGCTTTGTGATGATGTCTTTCTCATGAAGGTCGGAGCCTGCGGCTGCGGAGTCCTCCATAATCTTGTAAACATAGACACCCTGCGGCATTCCATACATCTTTGCCATGGACTCGTCAATATTCTGTAACTGGATTCCGAGATAACCCTGTTCGGATTCGGAAACTGCAATCTTTGTAGTTCTTGTCATAAGATCATCGATGATCTCTTTTGCTTTTGAGATCGGGATCGCATAGCCGACACCCTCAACGCTTGTATCCGCATATTTTGCTTCGTTGATACCGATGACCTCACCTTTGGAGTTTAAAAGTGCTCCGCCGCTGTTGCCTGGGTTGATGGCTGCATCGGTCTGGATCACGGTCTTTGTCGTGTCATCGACCTGAATCTCTCTGTTCAATGCGCTTACATGTCCGACTGTTACGCTCTGACCAAGTCCGAGCGCGTTGCCGATGGCGATAACGCCCTGACCCATCTTCAATGCGTCAGAATCTCCAAGAGTCGCTGCTTTGATCTTGCCCTTTGTGTCAGCGGAGATCTTGTCAAGCGGTACGGCGATCACCGCCAGATCCGCCTCGGAATCGGTACCCTTGATGGCTGCGTCCGCAGTGCTCTCATCCGCAAATGTAACCGTAAGTCCCTCAGAATCGCTGACTACGTGATTGTTTGTGACAATCAGGAGCTCAGAATCATTCTGTCCGACGATGATGCCGGAACCACTGCTCGGGACCTCGTAAGTCTGGGACTGGCCGAACCAGCTGTTGCTCTGGTAGACCTGGGTGTTTGTGATGGATACAACAGACGGAAGTGTTGCATCTACGATGGCGGATACATCCTCAATGACGACTCCGTTGCTGGAGGTTGTGGAGGTGTTTGCTGCCGGAACCTGCGCGGTCTGTCCGATGGTCTCGGAGGAGGCGGCTGCCTCTGTGCTCTGGTACGGGAACAGGGTGTTTGCCGCGCGGTTTACTCCGTACATCGTTCCGCCGGATACGACACCGAAAAGAAGGGCTGCCGCTGTGACAAGTGCTGCGGTCTTCATGTGCGGATTCTTCTTCGTGTTGTGATGGCTGTTACTGTTACCGTTTCCGTTCAGATTCTGTCCATGTCCCTGATAATAATCGTACTGCTGATACGGGTTCGTGTACTGGTTCTGGTTTCCGTAGTACTGCTGATGCTGCTGTCCGCCGTAGTAGGAACCATTCTGGCTCTGTCCGTTCGGATTTCCGTTATACGGCTGACCATTCTGCGCACCGGAACCAAGTCTTCCGTAGACCTGTCTTCCCGTATGTTCTCCCTGAGGCTGCTGCGCTCCGTTCTGGGCATTTTGACTGCTCTGACTGTCCTGCGCGTTTACCGGCTGTTCCGTATGTTTCATCTCATTTTGATGATTTCCTTCGTTCCATTTATTTTCATCATACATAATAGGTATCTCCTTTCTGTGTTGAGATTTTCAATGTTTCTTTTTGTACTTAAGGACATTCTCTTTCTTTCTCTTATTTCTTTCCTTCTCCTTAACTACATGACATAGTGTACCAGTGAATTGTGATAAAAGTGTGATGAAAGATGTATGGTTCTGTGAAATAGAATCACAGATTCCACATTTTTTCAATATACAAAAAAATCCCGGAATCCATCGGCAGGCGCTTTATTATGCGCCCATCCTGATGGATTCCGGGAAATGTTTATTTTTCTTTATTTTGCAAAGATTGCGGTCAGTCCAAAGTAGATCAGAACGATCACACCGAGGACGATGCGATAATATCCGAAGAACTTAAAGTCATGTTTCTTGACATATCCGAGTAAGAACTGGATCGAATACATGGAAACAACGAACGCGATCACCATGGCAGCTGCCATGAAGAAGAGCTCCATCGCGGAGAATGCCAGACCGTAGTGAAGGATCTTTAAGAGGCTGGCGCCAAACATGACCGGAATTCCAAGGAAGAAGGTAAACTCCGATGCCGCGGTTCTGGAACAGCCGAGCATCATCGCGCCGAGGATCGTCGCGCCGGATCTCGATGTACCGGGGATCAGAGCCAAAAGCTGGAAGAGACCGATGTAGAACGCGGTCCGGTAGCTGATCTGGGACACTTTCTTTATGCGGAACTCCACGTGCTGGTTGTAGTTCTCAAAGGCGATGAAGATGACACCGTAGATGATGAGCATTGCTGCTACAACATATGGATTGTAGAGATACTTATCAAGGACTGTATCAAGCAGGATTCCAAGCACTGCTGCCGGTATGCAGGCGATCACGATCTTAAACCATAAGTGCCAGGTCGCGCGCTTCTGTGCCGGTTTCTTTCTCGGGTCAAATGGATTCAGCCGTCTGAAATACAGGACGAGAACTGCCAAAATCGCGCCTAACTGGATCACAACGCGGAACACATTCATAAATTCTTCTGAGACATTCAGGTGGACGATATTCTCCACAAGGATCAGATGTCCGGTGCTGCTGATCGGAAGCCATTCGGTGAATCCTTCTACAACACCAAATACGACGATCTTTAGAAATTCGATAAAATTGTTCATATTCACTCCTAATTCTTTATTATTTAGTCGTGCTGGTTGATATCTTCGATCTGCCAGTCGATCGGCTCGATCCCGTTCTCTTTTAAATACTTATTTGTCTTGCTGAACGGGCGGCTGCCGAAAAATCCACGGTAGGCGGACAGTGGGCTCGGATGCGGGGATTCCAGAATCAGATGCTTCGGATTCGTCAGCATTGGCTTTTTCATCTGTGCCGGCCGACCCCAGAGGATGAACACCATCGGGCGGTCCTGCTCATTTAAAATGCGGATCGCGGCATCCGTGAATTCCTCCCAGCCGATATTTTTATGGGAGTTTGCTGCATGGGCACGGACGGTCAGAACTGTATTTAAGAGCATCACGCCCTGATCTGCCCACTTCTTTAAATATCCATTGTCCGGGATATAGCAGCCGCAGTCCTCATGAAGTTCCTTATAGATATTGACTAGGGACGGTGGGATCTCCACCGACGGCTTTACGGAGAAGCTCAGTCCGTGCGCCTGCCCCGGTTCGTGATATGGATCCTGTCCGAGGATCACCACTTTTACTTTTGAGAGAGGCGTAAACGCAAAGGCGTTGAAGATATCATCCGGCGCCGGATAGACTTCCTTTGTCTC
>CAKRNI010000243.1 GCA_934370915.1 uncultured Lachnospiraceae bacterium | reverse complement strand
AACTGCGGTAATGAATTTGTAACTGGTTCTACCAAGAAAGACATTCACGTAGAAATCTGTTCCAAATGCCATTCATTCTATACTGGTCAGCAGAAGGCTGCTTCCGCTCGCGGACGTATCGAGATGTTCAACCGTAAGTATGGTATGAAAACAGACAAATAAGGTTTGATTAGTGAAAGGTTGAGCTTTTGGATAACTCTGAAAACTCAGCCTTTTTTGTCATACCAGGGAATCAAGGAGAAAAATTTCACGCAAGCTTGCTTGCAGGGGAATTTTTTTCTTTGATTCCCGCACAAACATGAACAAGCAGCCATTTTTCGTAAGAAAAATGAGCGGATTGTGAATGTTTGTGGAGAATCGCGGGAGCACGAAGTGCGGAGCGATTCTGGTATGAGACTATGAGACATATATGGAGGTAAAATCTTGAAATATTCCGGTATCGGGGGACAGGCAGTATTAGAGGGTATCATGATGAAGAACAAGGACAACTACGCCACGGCTGTCAGAAAGCCGGACGGCGAGATCGTTGTCAAGAAAGATACCTATGTGAGTATGACAGAAAAAGTAAAGTTTTTCTCCCTGCCGTTTGTGAGAGGAATCTTTAGTTTCGCAGACTCGATGATTCTGGGAATGCGTTCCCTGACATGGTCGGCAAGCTTCTTTGAGGACGATGAGGAGGACGAGGAGCCGGGAAAGTTCGAGAAATTTCTGATTGATACATTTGGTGAGAAAGTAGATAACGTCGTTATGTCGGCGGTGATGGTATTCTCCGTCCTTATGGCGATCGCGATCTTTATGGTACTTCCGCTTCTGATCGCGGGAGTTTTCCGGAAATTTATCCATTCCGAGACCGCGATGGCGATCCTTGAAGGCTGTATCCGAATCGGAATTTTCATCACATATATCAAAGTGATCTCGAGAATGGACGATATCAAGCGGACATTCATGTATCATGGTTCGGAACATAAATGCATCAACTGCTTAGAGCATGGTCTTGTACTCAACGTGGAGAATGTCAGAAAGAGTTCCAAGGAGCACAAGCGCTGCGGAACGAGCTTCCTTCTGATCGTTATGGTGATCAGCATCCTGTTCTTCATGGTGGTCCGTGTAGATACGATCTGGCTTCGGATCGTCAGCCGGATTGTCCTGATCCCGGTGATCGCGGGTGTTTCCTATGAGGTGCTCCGCCTTGCTGGAACCAGCAATTCGAAGATCATGGACATCGTCAGCCGTCCGGGAATGTGGATGCAGGGACTTACGACAAAGGAGCCGGATGACTCGATGATCGAGGTAGCGATCGTCGCGGTAGAAGCCGTGTTTGACTGGAAGAAATATCTGGAAGAAAATTTCCCGGAGCAGTACCCGGCAGGATATTTTGAGAGAGAAGATCAGACAGAGAAGAATGCGCAGGAGATAACGGCATGAACGAGATGAAGGGTGCTGTCGGGGCTGGAACAGGCCGGGACGGAGATGATTTATGCGTGGGAAATAGCATGCGTGAATTTAAGATCTGGGCAGATGTCCTGAGCTATGGAAAACAGACCTTAAAGAATGCGGGAATCGCGGAGGCGGATCTTGACGCCTGGTACCTGTTTGGGCAGATCTTTGGGATTTCCAGAGCGCAGTATTTTCTTTGCGCAAGGGAGAACATTGCCGGAAGCACGGCACAGAAAATGGCTGCTCAAGAGCAAGCTGGTAATTCTTTGGAGAGCAAAAACGCGCTGAACTGTGTAGAACTGTGGCTGAAAGAGAAACTGTCAGCGTATGAGAACACATTGGAAAAACGCGCAGCCCGCATTCCGCTCCAGCAGATCATAGGACAGCAGGAGTTCATGGGACTCACATTTTTCGTGAATGAACATGTGCTGATCCCGAGACAGGACACAGAGACACTTGTGGAGCTTGTGTTAAATGAGCAGAAAGATAAGAATGTTTCGATTCTTGACATGTGCACTGGATCCGGATGTATTGCCGTGAGTTTAAAGAAGCTTGGCGGATATGCCTGCGTGGAAGGCGCGGATATCTCGGAAGAGGCGTTAAAAGTTGCGAAAAGAAATTCAGAAGAGATTCTTGAAAACAGCGATGTAAACAACGATGCAGTCAACAGCAGAACAGAACAAATACAGAATTGCATGAATCTGACAAACAATCAGAATAAACAGGACAATTCTGAAGAACGTATGGTTTCCGAAGTCCGCAGGGTGTCGCAGACAGGTGTAACATTCCGCCACAGTGACATGTTCAGCGCTTTTCCGGAGACAGAACCGTTCGATGTGATCGTCTCCAACCCACCCTACATCCCCAGCGCAGTTATCGAGGAGCTGGAACCGGAAGTACGGGACCATGAGCCGCGTAGAGCTCTTGACGGGACTGCGGACGGACTTTATTTTTACAGAATTCTGGCAGAAGAATGTGCCAAACATCTGACGCCGGGAGGACATGTGTATTTTGAAATCGGATATGACCAGGGGATGGCGGTGAAGGAACTGTTGGATAACCATGGTTTTAAGGATACAAGAGTGATTCAGGATCTGGCAGGAAAAGACCGCGTCGTGTGCGGAGCCTGGCAGACCGCAGGCGTATGAGGAGGTTTTATAGATGTTTGACCGTTTGGATGATATGCTTCGGCATTACGAAGAACTGATGCTGGAATTAAATAACCCGTCGGTGGCGGAAGACCAGAGAAAATTCCGCAAGCTGATGAAGGAGCAGGCAGACCTGGCGCCGATCGTTGACGCATATAAGCAGTATAAACAGGCGAAACAGGATGTGGATGACAGTCTTGCACTTCTCGACGAGGAGAGCGACGAGGAGATGAAGGAACTCGCGAAGGAAGAGCTTGCCGACGCGAAGAAGAGAATCGAGGAGCTGGAACAGGAGTTAAAGATCCTGCTTCTTCCGAAAGACCCGAACGATGAGAAGAACGTTATCGTTGAGATCCGTGCCGGTGCAGGCGGAGACGAGGCGGCATTATTCGCTTCCGAGTTATACCGCATGTATGTGCATTACGCGGAGAGCCAGCACTGGAAGACCGAGATGATTAACGTCAGTGAGAGTGGAATCGGTGGAATGAAAGAGGTCGAGTTTATGATCACCGGACACGGCGCTTACTCCAAATTAAAATATGAGAGCGGCGTTCACCGCGTACAGCGTGTTCCGGAGACAGAGTCTGGCGGACGGATCCATACCTCTACCGCAACCGTTGCCATCATGCCGGAGGCAGAGGAGTTTGACGTTGTGATCGATGATAAGGATATCCGTATTGATGTTATGCGTGCGTCCGGTAATGGTGGACAGTGTGTCAACACCACTGACTCCGCGGTGCGTTTAACCCATATTCCGACAGGAATCGTGATCTACAGCCAGACTGAGAAGTCCCAGCTTCAGAATAAGGAAAAAGCGTTCCGTTTACTGCGTTCCAAGTTATATGATATGGAGTTGGAGAGACGCCAGAATGAGGAGGCGGCAGAGCGCCGCAGCCAGATCGGTACCGGTGACCGCTCCGAGAAGATCCGTACCTACAACTTCCCGCAGGGACGTGTGACAGACCACAGGATCAAGCTGACACTCTATAAGATCGATGCCATCATGGACGGCGATATTCAGGAACTGATCGACAGCCTGATCGCAGCAGACCAGGCGGCGAAGCTTGCAAAAATGAATGAGAACTAATTAAAAAA
>CAKRNI010000242.1 GCA_934370915.1 uncultured Lachnospiraceae bacterium | reverse complement strand
GGATGAGGGCGAAATCACAACCGATTTCGCCCCCATTTGGGCATAAAGCAGGGCTGCCGCCCAGCAAAAAATATTTGTTAGTGCGACAGCCCCTTCTTTTCGATGCTTTTCATTCAGCAGGCAATGAAATAGAACAGTGCCATAACGTAAGCATATGACTTAATAATTTTCTTCGCGAACTTCAAAGTAGCTCTGCGGATGGCTGCAGACCGGACATACCTGCGGTGCCTTTGTTCCGATCACGATATGTCCGCAGTTGCGGCACTCCCATACCTTTACTTCACTCTTTTCGAATACAGAAGCTGTCTCCACATTTTTAAGCAGGGCACGATAGCGCTCCTCATGGTGCTTCTCGATCTCGCCTACCATACGGAATTTTGCTGCGAGAGCATGGAAACCTTCCTCATCGGCTGTCTTCGCGAAATCCTCGTACATATCGGTCCACTCGTAGTTTTCACCGGCTGCAGCGGCTGCAAGATTCGCAGCGGTATCGCTGATTCCATCTAACTCCTTGAACCACATTTTTGCGTGTTCTTTCTCGTTGTCAGCTGTCTTTAAGAATAAAGCCGCTATCTGCTCGTATCCCTCCTTCTTTGCTACGGATGCAAAGTAGGTATATTTGTTTCTCGCCTGGGATTCACCGGAGAATGCTGCCTCGAGGTTCTTTTCTGTTTTTGTTCCTGCGTATCTACTCATAGTGTTGAACTCCTTTCTGATTCTTGTTTTCTTATTGTTTTCCCTTCTTTTTGCAAAATGATTCTTTCCGTTCCTGTAATTTTCCATTTCTGTCTGATGGTTGTCTTTTTTGTTGTGTATCGTCTTGTTTATGGTTGTATTCTAACATACTTTGTTTCAAATGTCAATAATAGTAATTATTATTGTTTTACGGGATTTATTTACCTTTGCTCCAAACAGTTTTTCACGACCTTCTGTCAAAAACGCCAAAAATACGCCCGGCACACTTGGGATCTTCCATTGTATAAAAAGAATGTGCCTAGCACATTCTCGCGCCTCGCGCGGTCGCGTGCGACAATCTACATCTTCGCGCGAGTGGGCATCTTTAGCACGTTAATGCTTTTTTATGTAACAGGGAATTCCCCGGCATTTCCTGCTGCATAAAAAGACTGCCGATCCACATATCAACCGATATGGATCCGCAGTCTTTCTTATATATTTTTATCTGTTTTTTCTTCCCTTAGTCCGCGAATAACGGTGTGGAAAGGTATCTGTCGCCGGTATCCGGAAGCAGTGCCACGATCGTCTTTCCTGCGTTTTCCGGTCTCTTCGCAAGTTCGATTGCTGCCCAGATCGCCGCGCCGGAGGAAATTCCCACGAGGACTCCTTCCTTCTTTCCAACTAACTTTCCTGCCGCGAACGCGTCATCATTCTCTACTGCAATAACCTCATCATAGATCTTCGTGTCAAGAACATCCGGAACAAATCCGGCCCCGATTCCCTGGATCTTGTGGGATCCTGCCTTGCCCTGGCTCAGTACCGGGGAGCTTGCCGGTTCCACCGCAACAACCTTCACATTCGGGTTCTGTTTCTTTAAATATCTTCCGGTTCCGGTAATGGTTCCGCCGGTGCCGACACCAGCGACAAAAATATCAACCTTGCCGTCCGTATCTTCCCAGATCTCCGGTCCGGTTGTTCTCTCATGAACTTCCGGATTCGCCGGGTTTACAAACTGTCCCGGAATAAAGCTTCCCGGAATCTCCTTTGCGAGCTCCTCCGCCTTTGCGATCGCGCCCTTCATTCCCTTTGCGCCCTCCGTGAGCACAAGTTCCGCGCCGTAGGCTTTCATAAGCTGGCGTCTCTCCACGCTCATGGTCTCAGGCATAACGATAATGATCCGGTAACCGCGGGCAGCAGCGACCGACGCAAGACCGATTCCTGTGTTTCCGGAAGTCGGCTCGATGATCGTAGAACCAGTCTTTAAGATTCCCTTCGCCTCAGCATCATCGATCATCGCCTTCGCGATCCGGTCCTTTACCGATCCGGCCGGATTGAAATATTCCAGCTTCGCAAGGATCTTCGCGTTAAGTCCCTCGGATTTTTCAATCTGTGTGAGCTCTAAGAGCGGAGTCTTTCCGATCAGCTGGTCTGCGGATGTATATATGTTTGCCATAAGTTATTACCTACCTTTCACATATGTTAATAGGATTATATGACGATATCATCTGTTTGTCAAGTCTCATTCCGGATATCATGTTAGAAAATTTCTATCCTATATCACAACACCTTTATCCTTTTCACTGTCTTTATTTCCCTTAAACCTTGTATTATAATAGGAATAATGTTAAACTTACATTACGATCAAAAATATTCAGCAACACGCAGCAGCATGGGAGGATACAGATTATGATGGTTTCAACAAAAGGCCGCTACGCTCTCCGCGTCCTGATCGATCTTGCGGAACACCAGACCGACGGCTATATTCCATTAAAAGATACAGCAGCAAGACAGGAAATCTCTGAAAAATACCTCGAGGGCATCATCAAAATCCTCGTAAAAGCAAAACTCTTAGAGGGTGTCCGCGGTAAAGGCGGCGGATACCGCCTCACAAAAGCACCGGAACAGTACACAGTCGGCAGCATCCTTCGCCTCACTGAAAACTCCATGGCTCCGGTAGCCTGTTTAGAGCCCGGCAGCACTGACTGCCCCAGAATGGGAAGCTGCAAAACTCTCCCTCTCTGGCAGGGTCTCGACAAAGTCGTCAACGAATACTTAGACGGCATCACCATCGCCGACCTCGTGCAGAATGGCCAGCCCGGGGATGACTATGTAATATAAGAACTTTTCCTTCGCACAGCCACGACCAGCTGCCGGTCTGCCTCCAGGCTCAGACCGGCAGCGTACTCTCTCCAAAATCGTCGCTCCCATCCCAAAAACAAAGGACAGCCTTGCGGCTGCCCTTCATCCATTTCCATATCCAATTCCATTCCCGGAAATATCGTCCCTAATTCCAGAAGTCCACCTTCTCCTTCAGTCCAATATGCTCCGCCTTAAACACCGGATTCTTTCCGGCCTTTTTCTGCTCTGTATAATCCTCAAGACACCGCAGTACCGGCTTCAGGAGAATAACGATCACCGGCACATTGATCAGCGCCATGAAGCCCATCAGCACATCCGCTGTATCCCAGACAATACCAAGCTTCATCGTAGCGCCGACGCACACAACCACCGCAGCAACGATCCTCATGCACCACTTTGCCCCATTAGATGGAGTCATGCCGCAAAGATACGCAAGCCCTGTCTCCGCATAATAGAAGTTTCCAAGCAGAGTCGTAAATGCAAACAGGAACAGGGAAACTGTAATAAACACAACACCAAACTTGCCGAGTGTGTTGTTCATAGCCGCCTGCACATAGGCCATTCCGGCCATATCCGCATCCGGCTCCACACCGGAGCAGAGCAGCAGCATCGCAGTTGCTGTACAGATCATACAGGTATCAAGGAATACAGAAAGCACCTGAACAAGTCCCTGCTTTACCGGATGGGAAACACCCGCGGAACCAGCCGCACACGCAGCAGCGCCGACACCGGCTTCGTTAGAGAAAAGACCTCTCTTGATACCAAGCATGACCGCAGACCCCGTAAATCCGCCGAAAATTGCTTTCACATCAAACGCGTTGCGGAAGATCTCTGCGAACACTCCTGGAAGAAGTGTGATATGGGTCACGATCACGAACA
>CAKRNI010000241.1 GCA_934370915.1 uncultured Lachnospiraceae bacterium | reverse complement strand
GAGCTTCTTGAGGCGTTAGGGGACCGGAGGATCACGATCTGCCGGGAACTCACAAAGAAGTATGAGACGGCATTCCGAACCACGTTTCAGGGGGCATTAGATCACTTTGAGACGGAGGAACCGCGGGGCGAATGTGTCATCGTGGTCGAGGGAAAGAGCCCGGAGGAGATTAAAAAAGAGAAGGAACTGACATGGGAAGCCATGTCGATCAAGGAGCACATGGACGTCTATCTGTCACAGGGAATCGAGAAGAAAGAAGCGATGAAGCTTGTGGCGAAGGACCGCGGAATTGGGAAACGGGATGTGTACCAGATGTTATTGGAAGAGTAAAGAGTCATGCAGTTTAATTCAGTTGATTTTATGATATTCTTTCCCGCAGTGGTGGCGGTATACTTTGTGATACCGCGAAAGCTGCGGGAATACTGGCTTTTAATTGCCAGTTATTATTTTTATATGGGGTGGAATGCCAAATATGCGCTTCTGATCGGCTCATCGACGGCGATCACATATGTAAGCGGACTGCTCTTAGACCGGGCGGATCATACCAAAGAGGAACGTGCCGGAAAACTTCAGAAGAAACTGGTGTTAGCAGCCTGCATGGCGGTCAATCTGGGCATTCTGGCAGTTTTTAAGTACGGAAATTTCGCAATCAATTCTGTCAATTACATATTGTCAAAAATTCATGTCTCGGCGGTGGAGCGCCGGTTTGATCTTCTTCTTCCGGTCGGAATCTCCTTTTACACGTTTCAGGCACTGGGATACATCATGGACGTATACCGGAATGACGTGGAAGTGGAGAAAAATCCGGTCCGGTATGCGCTGTTTGTATCCTTTTTCCCTCAGCTCGTGGCAGGACCGATCGAGAGATCAAAAAATCTATTGAATCAGATGAGATCCATCGATCAGATTCAGGTGTGGGATGCGAAAAGAGTGGCATCCGGTGGGATTTTCATGGTCTGGGGACTCTTCATGAAGATGGTTATTGCGGACCGGATCGCGATTCCGGTGGATACGGTATTTAACAATTTCCGCATGTACGGGGGAATAGAGATTGCGCTGGCAGCGGTGGGATTCGCGCTCCAGATCTACTGTGATTTCGGCAGCTATTCCATGATCGCCATCGGGGCAGCAAAAGTCATGGGATTTCAGCTGATGGAAAACTTTAATACGCCGTATTTTGCCGTCGGAATCCGGGACTTCTGGGGGCGGTGGCATATTTCTCTCAGCACCTGGTTCCGGGATTACCTTTATATCCCGTTGGGCGGCAACCGCAGGGGAAAATTCCGCAAAGCGGTCAATATTATGATCGTATTCCTGACAAGCGGCCTGTGGCATGGAGCGGACTGGAGCTTTGTGCTGTGGGGCGGTATTCATGGATTTTATCAGGTGATCGAGGATGTGACGGAGGAACTTAGAAATAAGCTCTGGAGAGCCATGAACGTAAAAACGGGCTGCTTCAGCTGGAAAATCCTTCAGATGGCAGTGACGTTTGTTCTGGTGGTGTTTGCGTGGATCTTTTTCAGGGCCGATTCGATCCGGGATGCGCTCGGCGTGATCAAACGGATCGCGACATGCCAGACTCCATGGGTCCTGTTTGACGGTGAGCTCTACAATCTCGGTCTGGATCGGATCGAGATGAATATTCTGCTCGTCAGCCTTGTGATCCTGTTTCTGGTGGATCTTGTGCGGTATCTGAAAAAACAGACGCTGGACGTATTCCTGATGAGTCAGAATCTGTGGTTTGAGTGGTTTGTCGTGATCGGACTTATCGTGATGATCTTCATTTTCGGGGAATATGGACCAGCATTTGACCCGCAGCAGTTTATCTATTTTCAGTTTTAGGAGAGGAAAAAGTGAAGAAGACGGTAGTTCGGATCACAGGTTTTTTGCTGATTCTGCTCATGGTGCTGGCAGGAATCAACCGCGTATTCAAGATGAAGTACGGGGATGGAATCTACAGCCTGACAAAATTTTACGAACAGAAGAAAGACAGCGTGGATGTGCTGGTTTTAGGCAGCAGCCATGCGTTTGAAAATATCAATACGGGGACACTGTGGGATGAATATGGAATGGCATCCTATGTATTGGGCGGTTCCAGGCAGCCGTTCTGGAATACTTACTATTATCTGAAAGAGGCGTTGAAGACCCAGAAACCGGAGCTGATCGTGTTGGAAGGATATATGCTGCTCTATGACGCGGATTATGAGGAGAGCAGCAGGATCATAAAAAACAATTTTGGGCTGAAGTGGTCGAAGGATAAGATTGAGTCTATTAAGGTCAGCGCACCGAAGAGTCAGTGGGCAGAGTATTTTCTGGAATATACGCAGTATCACACCAGATACCGGGAACTCAGCCGGGAGGATTTCCTGAAAAATCAGGGATATCGCTACTATGATAACTGGAAGGGGTTTGGCTGTAATCTTGATACGGTTGCGGAAGTGGGGACTGATGTGAAGCAGGTGGATGAGATAAGCCCGCTTTACGGAAAGACGGAGGAGTATTACCGGAAGATCCTGGAGCTGGCCAGGGAGGAGAATATACCGGTGCTTGTGACGATCGCGCCGTATTTTCTGATCGATGAGAAGAGTGAAAAGATGTTCAACCGGGTTGGGGAGATTGCCGGGGAATACGGGGATCTGTTTCTGGACGGTAATAAACTTATAGATGAGATTGGTGTGGACTATCAGGTGGACAATGCGGACGATGTGGGACACCTGAATTATCTGGGAAATCAGAAATACACAAAGTATCTCGGAACATACATAAAGGAACATTATACGGTGAGTGACCGCAGGGCGGACGCGGCTTATGAGAGCTGGCAGAAGAACGCGGACTATATCCGGGAGATGATTGCGGATCAGGAGCTGAAGGAGAGCGGGGATATTGAAGCAATGTGCGAAAAGCTCCAGAACCCTAATTATTGGGTGTTTATCTCGGTGGATGATTCCTGCGATGGGGAGGATCAGGAACTTCAGAAGTTTCTTTGCGCGGCAGGTCTTGAGAATACACTTCAAAACGGCTTTCCGGCGGGAGTGTGGCTGACATCTCAGGGGAAAATCTTAAACGCCACAGGGGCAGGTACCGCTAAGATCTATATCCGGAAGAAACCGAAGGAATTTTGCATTCAGAGAATGGCCGGTGCTGATGGGCAGATGGAAAACCAGATCATCTGTGACAGGGTTTCTTACCGGAAGGTGGATTCCGGCGTCAATGTTGTAGTTTATGATTTGATGACGGAGGAGATCGCGGATCAGTTTGGAATTGATGTTTCTGACGGGTGCAGGATCGTGAGATAGGGAATTGTTGAGAAAATAGACGGGTGAAAAATCAACTTTAAAATTACAGACAAATAACAAAAAAATAACGAATATCTTAATAATACAGCAAGAAGATGAATAATGGTTGAAAAATAGGGGGGGGAACTGATATAATTCAAGTAGATGAAACGGAAACAATCAGCATAGCGGGGGGCGGTCTATATGAAGAAAAAGTGGTTAACATTATGTAACTTAGGTGTTTCAGTAGTGTTTTTATTATTGTTATATAGCTATACAAAGGGTATGAGAATGTTTTCGCTGGGGTTGGTAATGGCACTTCTTGTAGAAACAGGTATCAGAGGGTTTATTGAGCAGAAATTTTCGCAGGAGGGCGCTGAGGTAAATGGAAATAAGATTTATCATGTATCTGAAATATTAAGATATGCCTGCGCTATTATT
>CAKRNI010000240.1 GCA_934370915.1 uncultured Lachnospiraceae bacterium | reverse complement strand
ATGGCTGAATGATTACTTTTTATTATACACTTTTTTTCTGAAAAGGGCTATGGATTTTCGATTGTTTTATATATATTTCATGAATCGTTCGACCATACGTCAGTCCAGCAAATACGAGTGCGCTGCAAGCCTGCCTGCATAGGCATCCGCTGAACGGCATATGGGCAACGCCGGAACGGCGAAAGGCTGTGCTCCCCCACTGAGCACAGCCTTTCATTCACGTACAATTTCCTTGCATTATACAGTTCCTCGAAATTGATACCCCTTCAATTTCAATGCTTATGCAGTATAACAAAATATTACCGGAAATGCTATGGTAAATATAGTTAAATTTGCACAATTTTATTGTATATATTTACTATCTTCCGTACAAATGTCCGTCGCTGGAAAGCAGATTCGTTGTTTTCACAAAAAAACAATTCATTCTATGGCAGTTCTGCCCGATATAGTCAGGATTTTGTATCCTGCACATATTTGCGGGCGGCATACAGACACCCTGCACGCCGCATAATTTCATATCTTTTAAGAAATCCTATACTGTACTGCAGCCATCACAGTAAATCCGCAGCTTTGCTGAAGCGTTACCTTTACACTGTAATGATTCCTGAAAGGACATATGAGCCATGAATATTTCAACCAACTTTGACCAGAACATCTCACACTTTCACGAAATTCTGGACATTTCAAAAAACTTTGACATCGTCTACCGCACCCTGACCATCGCCGGTAAAAATGCCTGCCTGTACTTCGTGGACGGCTTTACAAAGGATGAGATCCTTTTGCGGCTGATGCAGGACTTCGCATCCGTAAAGCCGGATTCTTTTCCGGCATCCGCCCATGACTTTGCAAAACAGCATGTCCACTACGGCGAAACCACCCTTGAGACCGACGACACCATCATCTTCACCCAGCTGCTCTCCGGCCTCTCCTGTCTTCTGATTGACGGATATGACCGGGCGATCCTCATAGACTGCAGGACATATCCGGCCCGCGGTGTCTCGGAGCCTGAAAAAGACAAGGTGCTCCGGGGCTCCAGAGACGGTTTCGTAGAGACCATGATCTTTAATACCGCCCTGATCCGCCGCAGGATCCGGGACGTGAATCTCACGGTAGAGATCATGCAGACCGGAGAAAGCTCCCACACAGACATCGCGATCTGCTACATGAAAGGCCGCGTGGACGAGGACCTGCTAAATAAGATCAAGGACCGCATCGAAAATCTGCATGTAGATGCCCTGACTATGAATCAGGAAAGTCTGGCGGAATGCATCTTTCCCCACAAATGGTTCAACCCGTTCCCGAAATTCCGTTTTTCTGAACGGCCGGACACGGCGGCGGCGTCCATTCTGGAGGGAAGCATCGTCATCCTTGTGGACAATTCCCCCGCCTGCATGATCCTGCCATCCTCAGTCTTTGACATTATCGAGGAGGCAGATGACTATTACTTCCCGCCGGTGACCGGAACCTACCTTCGCCTTTCCAGAATGACAGTCTCGTTTCTCACCCTGTTTCTGACCCCGGTGTGGCTGCTCTTCATGCAGAACCAGAGCTGGATCCCGGACTGGCTGGAATTTATCAAACTGGCAGATGACATGTACGTTCCCCTGATCTTCCAGCTTCTGATCCTGGAATTTGCCATCGACGGCCTGCGCCTCGCCGCAGTCAATACGCCCAGCATGCTGACCACACCTTTAAGTGTTATCGCCGGTATTGTTCTCGGCGAATATTCTGTAAAATCCGGCTGGTTCAATTCCGAAACCATGCTCTACATGGCCTTTGTCACCATCGCCAATTACTCTCAGGCAAGCTTCGAGATGGGCTACGCGTTAAAATTCATGCGTGTGATCCTGCTGATCCTCACCTCCCTTTTAAACGTCTGGGGATTCATCCTCGGCACCGCCATCGCCGTCTGCTCCATCGTCTTCAACCGCACTATCGCCGGAACGAGCTACATCTATCCTCTGATCCCGTTCTCCTGGTCGGAGATCAAAAAGAGATTCCTCCGGGGACGGCTGCCGCATACAGAGAAAAATAAACGATGACCATTTTTCGATAAATTCCGTATTGATGCATTTCATTCACCGGAATTTCCCATTGCACAAAAAATCCGTGTCCTGCAGTTTTCGTTGTACAGGACACGGATTTCTTCAATTGTAAATATATCAAATCTTCAACGACCACTTACTGAGATCCCAAACCTTTGATACCAGTCCGTCATAGAATTCCGGCTCGTGGCAGATGAGGAGGATCGCTCCTTTGTACTCCAGAAGTGCTCTCTTAAGCTCGTCCTTCGCATCCACGTCCAGATGGTTTGTCGGCTCGTCGAGAAGCAGAACATTGGTCTCCCGGTTCATAAGCTTGCAGAGGCGGACCTTCGCCTGCTCACCACCAGAGAGAACACGGACCTGACTCTCGATATTCTTTGTAGTCAGGCCGCACTTTGCAAGGGCAGAGCGGACTTCGTACTGGGTGTAGGACGGAAATTCCTTCCAAATCTCCTCGATACAGGTTGTGGTATTTCCCGGTGCCATCTCCTGCTCGAAGTAACCCGGAAACTGATAGTCACCGACCTCAACGGTTCCGGACATTGCCGGGATCAACCCCTGAATGCTCTTTAAAAAAGTAGTTTTCCCGATACCATTCGCACCGATGACCGCGATCTTCTCACCGCGCTCCATGAGGAAATTAAGCGGTTTTGAAAGCGGTTCATCATAACCGATCACAAGATCCTTTGTTTCAAAGATCAGCTTGCCGGTTGCTCTCGCATTCAGGAAATGGAACTCCGGCTTCGGCTTCTCCTTCGCAAGCTCGATGACCTCCATCTTGTCCAGCTTCTTCTGTCTCGACATCGCCATGTTTCTCGTCGCAACACGGGCCTTGTTTCTCGCAACGAAATCCTGGAGCTTCGCGATCTCCGCCTGCTGGCGGTTGTAAGCTGCCTCCAACTGGCTCTTTTTCATCTCGTAGACTTCCATGAACCGGTCATAGTCACCCACATAGCGGTCAAGCTTCTGATTTTCCATGTGATAGATCAGGTTTACCACGCTGTTTAAAAACGGGATATCGTGGGAGATCAGGATAAAGGCGTTCTCATAGTCCTGAAGGTACCGCTTCAGCCACTCGATATGCTGTACATCCAGATAGTTTGTCGGCTCGTCGAGGAGCAGGATATCCGGCTTCTCAAGAAGAAGTTTTCCGAGGAGGACCTTCGTTCTCTGTCCGCCCGAGAGCTCGTCAACATCCTTGTCAAGACCGATCTCGTCGAGGCCGAAGGCGCGTCCGATCTCCTCCACCTTGGAGTCGATAATATAGAAATCGTGTGCCATCAGAAGATCCTGGATCGTTCCCAGCTCCTCCATCATGGCAGTCATCTCCTCCTCAGAGGCGTCTCCCATCTTCGCGCAGATGTCGTTCATCTTCTCCTCCATCTCGAAGAGAAAAGAGAACGCACTCTTCAACACATCGCGGATCGTCATGCCCTTCTCAAGCACGGTATGCTGGTCCAAGTATCCCACACGGACATTTTTTGACCACTCGACCTTTCCCTCATCCGGCATCATCTTTCCGGTGATGATATTCATAAATGTGGACTTTCCCTCACCGTTTGCTCCGATGAGACCGATATGTTCCCCCTTTAACAGGCGGAAAGAAACGTCCGTAAAGATAGCCCGGTCTCCGAAACCATGGCTCAGGTGTTCTACATTTAAAATACTCATAAAACTT
>CAKRNI010000239.1 GCA_934370915.1 uncultured Lachnospiraceae bacterium | reverse complement strand
TCCCGGCAATATTCCCGGATCATTTCCAGAAAATCCCTCGCATGCTGCGGCAGATACCGGTTTTTCCGATAGGCGGCGATGGTAGTTGTGAGGACCGGTCTGTGGCCGACGGAGAAGCAGAGGGCGCGGTTTCCGGTGTACTGGTTTTCATGGTGGAAATAGCTCTCCGGGGCGAATGCAGCGCCGACGCCGTCCATGGCCAGATGGATCGACATAGAGGAGTTTCTCGTGTGGAGAGAGACCGGTGGATTAATGTTATACTCTTTAAAGAGATCCAGGGAGATGCCACCGGTGTTCTGGTCCGGGTAGAGGAGAATGAAATTTTCCTCTTTTAATAGGGAAAGATCCAGCCACGGGTAGCGGAAGCCGGGGCGGGTGATGGCTTTTGCGGCGAGAGGATGATTTTCATGCAGGATCAGAACAATCTCCTCAGAGCGCAGGACCTGGTAGTCCATGGTCTCGGGAAATTCATGGATATTGTAAAGGGTCAGGTCGATGGATGAGGTCTCCAGACTGTTCTCCGCAATGAAATTTACAGCTTCCATGATATTTAAGGTCACATAAGGGTATCGTTTATGAAACGGCGCCAACATCGGTTCGATCAGTGTGCTGCCCATCATGATCGGCACGGCGATGTTTAAGCGGCCGCGCTGGCGGTGAGCGATATCGTCATATTCCTGCATCCACTCATCGCCGCAGGCAACGATCTGTTCGGCGTAGTGGAGGTAGCGTTCACCCATGTAAGTCGGGTAGTAGCGGTTTTCGTGGCGGCTGAACAGCGGAGCGCCGAGACGTTCTTCCAGGTTCTTTAAGTACTTGCTCAGGGACGGCTGGGAGATATAAAGGGATTCGGCGGCTTTGCCGATGCTCTGGTGGCGGGCGATCGCCAGGATATAGCGGGCTTCTTTTAATTCCATACAGGGGCCTCCTCATAGCTTTACTGCATAAAAATTATAGATAATATGTATTTGACGTATAGTATATCACTTTTTATAATGAATGTAAAATATAAGTGTAATTGATGAAAAAACAAATATTTATAAGAAACGCTAATTGAAATTTATTACGCACAGTTAAGAAAGGGGCAAACCAATGAAAAAGAGCAGTGCATGGTGCATGCTGGTTCCGGGACTGGTGATCTTATTTCTGTTCCTGATGATCCCGCTGCTTCGCGTTCTGGTTCCAAGCGTGTTTACGGGAGATTACCCGTTCAGCGCATACGTGGACTTTTTTAAGGACGAGTATTACAGAAAGATCTTTTTGAGAACCGTGAAGATCGCGGTCATCACCACCTTTGTCTGTATGGTGGGCGGCATCCCGACGGCATATTTCATCAGCCGCTGTGATAAGAAATGGAGAGGACTTCTTCTCTCTGCGTCGATCTTCCCGATGATGACAAACTCTGTTATCCGAAGCTTTGCGTGGATCAATATTCTCGGCAGCAACGGGATCATCAACAAGGCAATGATGGCTATGGGACTGATCGAGAAGCCGATGAAGCTTTTATACACTGACTTTTCTATCATCATTGGTTCTGTATACCTGTTCCTTCCGCTGATGATTGTGACAGTTGCCGGTGTTATGGAAAATATTGATGATGACATGATGGAGGCGGCACAGAGCCTCGGAGCTTCAAGAAGCGAAGCATTCATGAAGGTCATCTTCCCGATGAGTCTTCCGGGAATCATCGTCGGCGGTATTCTGGTATTTACCGGAACCCTGACCGCTTACACGACGCCGCAGTTATTAGGAGGCAACAGCAACATGGTTATGGCGACATTGATCTACCAGAGAGCGATGTCCGTCAGCGACTGGACCGGCGCGTCCGTGATCGCCCTCATCATGATCGTTGTAACCCTGGTTGTGATCAAAGGATTTAACGCTCTGGCCGCACGGCTGGACCGCAGAGGTGAAGATTATGCGTAAAAATAAAGTGCTGACCATATGGGCAGCGATTGTATTTGCATTTTTGATGATCCCGTTACTGATCATCACCGTAACGGCATTCGGCGGCGGAAGCGCCATCACATTCCCGATCGAGTCCTTCTCGACGAAATGGTTCGCGAACGTGTTCGCGTTAAAGTCTTTCCGCAGATCATTCCTGACCAGCCTTGAGGTTGCGCTCCTCGCGACATGCATCTCTCTTCTGGTCGGAATCCCGGCGGCTTATGCGCTGGCGAGATCCGGTTTAAAAGGAAAGCAGTTATTAAAGTCCATCTTCCTTTCCCCAACCATCGTTCCGGGAATCGTAATCGGCTTTATTATGTACCAGTGCCTGATCCTGACACTCAGGATCCCGGTGTTTGCGGGACTTCTGGCAGGTCATTTTATGGTGACACTTCCGTATGTGATCCGCGTAGTCGGCTCCGCAATGGAACAGTTCGACTTTTCCATCGAGGAGGCGGCATGGAGCCTCGGATGTCCGAAAGGGGCGGCGTTCTTCAAGGTCGTTCTCCCAAACGTGACTTCCGGTATCTCTTCCGCGTTCATGCTGGCGTTCATCAATTCCTTCAACAACATTCCGGTGTCCATGTTCTTATCCGGACCGGGTGTTTCCACATTCCCGTCGACACTGATGAACTATATTGAATACAACTATGATCCGACCGTATCGGCGGTTTCCGTACTTTTAATGGCAGCTACCGTAGTCATCATGGTGATCGTAGACCGCACACTGGGTATCGCAGCCCTGGCGAAATAAGGAGAATATGACCATGGCTTTTATGAGTTTAAATGGAATCGACGTAAGTTACGATAAAAAGAAACAGATCTTAAAGGGGCTGAATCTGGAAGTCGAGGAGGGCGAGCTCGTATCCCTCTTAGGACCCAGCGGCTGCGGTAAGTCCACGACACTCCGCGTCGTTGCCGGCTTTATCGACCCGCAGGGCGGAACCTTCACATTAGACGGTGAGGACATGACAAAGGTTCCGGTCCACAAGCGTCAGTTCGGTCTGGTATTCCAGAGCTACGCCCTGTTCCCGCACTTAAGT
The DNA here is from genome assembly GCA_934370915.1 of uncultured Lachnospiraceae bacterium. GTDB lineage: Bacteria > Bacillota > Clostridia > Lachnospirales > Lachnospiraceae > Pilosibacter. The sequence goes on along the minus strand of CAKRNI010000239.1, from coordinate 740 downwards.
GTTTATGACAATGTAGCGTTCGGGCTCAGAACAAGAAAGATGGACAAGGACCTGATCGACAGGAAGGTCAGGGAAATCCTTGAGGTCTGCGGCCTGACAGAGCTTGCCGACCGTTTCCCGAAGCAGATGTCCGGCGGACAGCGCCAGAGAGTTGCCCTCGCGAGAGCACTTGTCATCGAGCCGAAGTTACTGCTTTTGGATGAGCCGTTATCCAACCTTGACGCGAAATTAAGACTTTCCATGCGTGTGGAGATCAAGAGACTTCAGAAGCGCCTTGGAATCACAACATTATTTGTTACACATGACCAGGAAGAATGCTTCTCCATCTCCGACAAGGTAGCCGTTATGAACGGCGGTGTCATCGAGCAGTTTGATACACCGGAGAACATCTATAAGAGACCGGCGACGGAGTTCGTCGCAAGATTTATCGGTTTCGAGAACTTCCTTGAGCTTGCGAAGAAGCAGGACGGCGTTTATACGGCGCCGGATGGAAGCGAGTTCTTAACTTCCATGGATCTTGAGTGCGAGAAATTTGCGGGAACGATCCGCCCGGATGATATCTGCCTGGCTGATGATGTTCAGATTGAGAATGTTTTAAGTGGTAAGATCGGTGTCCGCACATTCCTCGGGAAGAGCTACCAGTACGAGGTTGAGACTTCTGCCGGTGTCCTGAAGGTAAATATGGGAACGGACCATGTTTATAAAGAGGGCGAGGAGATCCGGCTGTATCTGCCGAAGGA
>CAKRNI010000238.1 GCA_934370915.1 uncultured Lachnospiraceae bacterium | reverse complement strand
ATGAACTGCCTGATGCCGCGCCCGAGCGAGGTCGTAAAGAAATTCCACGGGGAATATGAAAAGTCCCCGGAGGACGCGACCGGCTATTTCTACAAGCTGAGCCAGGATTCAAACTATATCCGGCGCTACCGTGTCTGTAAAGACCTGAAGTGGATCACAAAGACAGAGTACGGTGACCTTGATATCACGGTAAACCTCTCAAAACCGGAGAAAGATCCGAAGGCTATCGCTGCCGCAAAGACCATGAAGCAGAGCGGTTACCCGAAGTGCCTTCTCTGTATGGAAAATGTCGGTTATGCGGGCCGCGTCAATCATCCGGCGAGAAACAATCACCGGATCATTCCGCTGACCTTAAACGGCGAGGCCTGGGGTTTCCAGTACTCCCCGTATGTCTACTATAACGAACACTGCATCGTCTTCAACGGAAACCATACCCCGATGAAGATCGACCGGAACACATTCAAAAAACTGTTTGATTTTGTGACGATGTTCCCGCACTATTTTCTGGGATCCAACGCGGATCTTCCGATCGTCGGCGGATCGATCCTGACCCACGATCACTTCCAGGGCGGAAGATACACCTTCGCAATGGCGAAAGCTCCGGTGGAGAAGAGCTTTACGGTCAACGGTTATGAGGATGTGGAAGCCGGCATCGTAAAATGGCCGATGTCCGTGATCCGGATCCGCAGCGAAAAGAAAGACCGCCTTGTGGATCTTGCAGATAAGATCCTGACCGCATGGCGCGGATATACAGACGAAGCCGCTGATATCTATGCAGAGACAGACGGAGAACCGCACAACACGATCACTCCGATCGCAAGATTCCGCGATGGAAAGTTCGAGCTGGATCTGGTGCTCAGAAACAACCGCACCACAGAGGAGCGCCCGCTCGGCCTGTTCCACCCGAACCCGAAGCTCCATCATATCAAGAAGGAAAATATCGGACTTATCGAAGTTATGGGGCTGGCTGTCCTTCCATCGAGATTAAAGGACGAGCTTGCCACACTGGCAGACTATATCGTGGAAGGAAAAGATATCCGCAGCGAGGAGTCGATCGAGAAACATGCGGACTGGGTCGAGGAGTTCCTCCCGAAATATGGGAAGATCACAAAGGACAATGTGATGGAGATCCTGCAGGATGAGGTCGGTCATGTATTCGCGAATGTCCTGGAGGATGCAGGTGTCTACAAACGCACCGACGCGGGACGTGAGGCATTTGAAAGGTTTATTGACACATTAAATTAGTCCGGAAGGAAAAATCCCATCGGCGAAGCCAATGCGGAATGAATTTTTGCGTGGGACTGTGAAGGTGCGGAACGGTTACATTTTCCTTAACATTTTCATAATTGTAAAGACTTCGTCTCGCCAATTTCCGGAAAGTGTGTTATATTGGTAATTGTTTCACAGAGTTGGAAAATTCCGGATTGTGAAATGAAGGAACCGGGTTCCGGCAGATGGTACATGTGCCGGACAGCAAAGAAGGAGACTGACATGTTAAATGAGGAAAAGATCCGGTTAATGACGGGAATCTCCATGTTTGAAAAGAAAATGATGAAGGAATCCATCCCGGCAAACCGGTATTTCAAGAGCGACTATGTCGGAAGTCATCTGGTCCGGTCGTTCATCGCATATTCGCTGACCGTATGTCTGTGTCTGCTGCTGTGGGTTCTTTACCGTTTTGATGATCTGATCAACGCAATGGCGGTGGATGATCTGATCTCGCTGGGGGTACGCCTTGTATTCTATTATGCTGCGGGACTTCTTGCGTATCTTGTTGTGACTTGGAAGGTCTATTCGAGACGTTACGATGAGGCTGCCGGAAGACTGAAGATCTATCAGGCAAAGCTGCGGCGCCTTGAAAAAAAATATGACCAGCAGCCTGCAAAGGAAAACGGGGAGGAAAAGAGTAAGTGATCGGACTTTTAGTATTCAAGGAAAAACTGAAACAATTTTATGGAAAATATAATATTTATATTGTGCCGGTCGTAAAATTCCTGGTGGGATTCCTGACCTTCTGGCTGATCAATGCGAATGTGGGCTTTATGACGAAGCTTAAGAATCCGCTGATCCCGGTGGTAATGGGACTGGTTGCCTCATTTATTCCATATGGAGTGACAGCGTTTCTGGCCGGTGTGTTTATCCTGATCCATGTTGCTCAGGTGTCTCTGGAGATTGCCCTGATCATCTTTGTGTTCATGCTGGCGGTGACCGTCCTTTACTACGGTTTCCGGCCGGGTGACGGATATCTGCTTCTCCTGACCCCGTTGCTGTTCTTTCTGCGGATCCCGTATGTGGTGCCGCTTGTGGTAGGACTTTCCGGAAGTCTTGTATCCATCGTTCCTGTGTGCAGCGGTGTCTGCATCTATTATATTCTGATGTATTTAAAGCAGAATGCGGGAACCCTGACGGGAAGTTCCATGGCGGAGATGGCAGACCGGTTTATTCAGATCGTAAAGAATGTATTTGGAAATGAGCTGATGTGGGTCATGGTGGCTGCGTTTGCCGCTGCGATCCTTGTGGTCTTCATTCTTAAAAATCTTTCTGTAGACTACTCCTGGTCCATCGCCATCGTTGCGGGAGTGATCACACAGCTTGCAGTGATCTTTATCGGGGATTTTAATTTCAATCTCCCGGTTTCCGCCGGTTCCATGATCTTTGGAATCATCGCGTCGGTGGTGATCGCCCTGATCTACCAGTTCTTTGTGTTTGCGGTTGATTACACGAGAACAGAGTATCTGCAGTATGAAGACGATGACTACTATTATTATGTGAAGGCTGTCCCGAAGCTCACGGTGTCTGCACCGGACGTGAAGGTACAGCGGATCTATTCGAGAAAAAATGTGAGACATGAGAAGAATGAAACTTGTGAATAATTGTACGGAGGTAACAAAATGACAGAATTTCTTGGGAATATGTATTCCTGGTTTACATTTATTCCGAAGATCACATTGTCGAATCTTTTTGAAATTCTGATCCTCACGGTTCTGATCTATGAAGTCCTTTTATGGGTAAAGTCGACGAGAGCGGGAGTGCTTCTGCGGGGAGGCTTGATCATAGTCGGCTTTTATCTTCTGGCGGCTGCGCTCCACCTGAATACGATCACGTGGATCATCAACCATATGGGCCAGCTCGTGTTGACGGCCCTCATTATCATTTTCCAGCCAGAGCTGCGGAAAGCGCTGGAACAGCTCGGAAGCAAAAATCTCATCGCGGATTTTTTTGTTTCTGAAAATTCCGGACGTCAGGAGGGCTATACGGAAAAGACCGTAAATGAGATCACCCGTGCAGCCTTTGAGATGGGAAAGGTAAAGACAGGTGCCCTGATCGTGATTGAGCGTGACACTCCGCTTCCGGAGATTGAGCGCACAGGTATTCCGGTAGACGGAATTGTTACAAGCCAGCTTCTGATCAATATTTTTGAACACAATACGCCTCTTCACGATGGCGCGATCATTATCCGGGGAAACCGCGTAACCTCTGCGACCTGTTACCTGCCGCTTTCAGACAATTTAAGCATCAGCAAAGACCTGGGAACAAGGCACCGTGCAGCTCTCGGAATCAGTGAGAGTACGGACAGCCTGACCGTGGTAGTCTCCGAGGAGACAGGGCGGGTGTCTCTGGCGGAGGGCGGAACCCTCAGAAGGATCAACAGTCCGGAGGAGTTAAAGATCGCGATCGCTGCAAAGCCGGAGGAGGAGACGGTATCCGGCCCGTTCAAACTCTTGAAGGGATGGCATAAAAATGAAAGAAAAGCAGAATA
>CAKRNI010000237.1 GCA_934370915.1 uncultured Lachnospiraceae bacterium | reverse complement strand
TGGAAGAGATGGAAAAAAGGAGAGACACAACGATTGTTTAACGATTTTTCTGAGATCCTGAAAGAGTTTTTGAAAAAACTGCTGTCGTCAAGGCTTGTAATCCTGTCGGTGGTATTCGTGGGGCTATACGCGATCCTGGGCATCCGCCTGTTCAAGCTTCAGATTATCGAAGGTGAGCAGTTTCAGGAGAATTACATGGCGAAGACGGAAAAAAAGATCAGTCTTACCGGTACCCGTGGAAATATTTTTGACAGAAACGGGAATGTACTTGCATATAATAAACTGTCGTACAATGTGACGCTTCAGGATAACGGAGATTACAAGAAATCCAACGACAGGAACCGGATGCTTTTAGAACTTGTTCGGATCCTGAACCGCCACGGAGAGAGTGTGGAAGGTGATTTTTCTATCGGATATGATTCCTCAGGGGAGATGATCTTCACGACGACCGGTGAGGCGGCGAGACGGCGTTTTTTAAGCGATTACTATGGATTAAAAAAGACGGATGATCTGGATGACGCGGAAGGAAAATATCCGTCTGATGTGACGGCGCGGGAAGTATTTGAGGCCCGGGTGAAATACTATGGTCTGGATCAGCTAAAGGATGATAACGGTGCCCCCATTGAAATCACAGATGAGGAAGCCCTCGGAATCATCAATATCCGTTATACCATGGGACTTACTGCTTACCGGAAATACGAGTCCACGACGATCGCCTCCGATGTCAGTAAGGAGACCATGACGGATGTTCTGGAAAATTCCGGAAACTTAAAAGGAGTCGGAATTGAGGAATCCACGATCCGTGTCTACAATGACAGTGTCTACTTCGCGCCGATCATCGGATACATCGGAAAAGTATGGGACGACGAGCTTGAGAAACTCCGGCAGACAAACCCGGACTATGAGCTGACAGATCTTGTGGGTAAGACCGGTATCGAGGCATCCATGGAGACGGAACTTCAGGGAAAGAAAGGTTCCCAGACGATGTATGTGGACAGCATGGGACGGATCCTCGAGGTTGTCAACCGCACGGAACCGGAAGCAGGCCACGATATTTATCTTACGCTGGACCGGGATCTCCAGATCGGTGTGTACCATCTTCTGGAGCAGCAGCTTGCCGGTATCATCACCGGAAAGCTCGTAAACCGCGATCTGACGGACAGTGACTACCGGAAAGCGGCAAATATACCGATTCCGGTGAAGGATGTTTATTATCAGCTGATCAACAATAATGTTCTGGATCTTGCGGCATTTTCCGCGCCGGAGGCGTCCCAGACAGAGAAAAACATCTACGCAAAATACAGCCGGTCGAGAGAACAGATTCTCGCTCAGATCCGCAGTGAACTCACAGATGGATCCGCGGGGAAGATGTCGGATCTGCCGGAAGATATGTTCGCCTACATGCAGTATATCTACACCCTGCTTTCTGACCGCCAGATCATCAGGACGGATAAGATCGATCAGGAGTCCGATACCTACAAGGCCTGGAAGGATGATTCCATCAGTCTCAGGGATTATCTGTACGATGGAATTGCAGAGAGCTGGATCGACACAACGAAATTAAAGATCGAATCCAGATATTCCGATGCGGACAGCATTTACCAGACGATCGTGGAGTATGTGATGGATGATCTGCAGAATGACGCAGCATTCACAAAGAAGATTTTCCGGTACCTTGTGAATAATGGCACCGTCTCCGGAAAGGAACTCTGCCTTGCCCTCTATGACCAGAATATCCTCGCCTACGATGAGAATGAGGTACGGATGCTGGAGGCGGGCGGAGATGAGTATGCATTCCAGTTTATCAGAAAGAAGATTTCTGATATTGAGATCACACCGGCCCAGCTTGCACTGGATCCTTGCTCTGCCAGCGCGGTGATCACGGATGTCAATACCGGTGAGGTGAGGGCCCTCGTGACATATCCAAGCTATGACAACAACAAGTTTTCCGGAACCGTTGACGCAGAGTACTACAATAAGCTGAATAACGACCAGTCCCTGCCGCTCTTCAACAATGCCACACAGGCACAGAAAGCGCCGGGATCTACCTTCAAGCCGATCATTGCGGTGGCGGCTCTGGAGGAGGGCGTGATCGGATTAAACGATACGGTAAACTGTACCGGCGTTTACAAAGAGATCACACCGTCCTTAAAGTGCTGGATCTATCCGGGACAGCACGGACCTCTCGATGTGGTCCACGGTATCCAGAACTCCTGTAATGTGTTTTTCTCAGAGATGGGACATCGTCTCTCCATGGATGAGAACGGAAACTATTCACCGGAGCTTGGTATCGAGAAGATCCGGAAATATGCGTCCATGTTCGGTCTGGATGAGACATCCGGAATTGAGATCGCAGAGAGAGAACCGCAGATGACAACGGAGAAGCCGGAGGCATCCTCCATCGGACAGGGTAAGAACTCCTACTCCAATGTCCAGCTTTCCAGATATATCACAGCGGTGGCCAACAAGGGAACAGTCTACAAGTTAAGTCTTCTCGACAGGATGACGGATTCCCAGGGAAATCTCTTAAAAGATTTCACACCGGAAATCCGCTCCACCATCGATGTGAAGGATTCCACCTGGAATGCGGTCCACACCGGTATGCGCCGGGTTATCTCCGACGGTTCCGCGAGAAAGATCTTCAGCGATCTTGAGGTGGATATTGCCGGAAAGACAGGTACTGCCGAGGAACTTAAAAACGGACACCGGATTAACCACGCATTCTTTGTTTCCTTTGCCCCGTATCAGAATCCGGAGATCGCGGTAACAGTAAACATTCCTTACGGATATTCGTCATCCAACGCTGCGACTGCCGCGAAAAATATATATCGGTTCTACTACGGATATACAGATCTGAACTACATTCTGAATAACAGTGCGTTAAATTCTTCAAATGTGGAGATCGGAGATTAGTTCACCTATTGCACGATCAAAAAGCTGCAGCCCGGCGAATCTGCCGGGCTGTAAGGCGTTGATGCACCGGCGTGTCCGCCGAGGTTACTTAAAGGGGGATTTCAAGATGAAAGATGCTGTCGTAATCAAGGGAAATAAAGCTGGAATGACGGTTTATCTGGAGAAAGACCTGAATTTTGAGGAAGTTCTTCAGGCAATCGCTAAGAAATTCAAGGCAACGGCGAAATTCTGGGGAGCTGCCCAGATGACGCTGACACTGGAGGGACGGGAACTGACTCCGGAGGAGGAATACCGCGTCGTGCAGACAATCACGGAAAACTCTGATATCGAAGTGCTTTGTCTTCTTGATACGGACGGAAACCGGACGAAAAAGTGCGAGAAAGCGCTGAATGAGAGACTGATGGAACTGTCTTCCCTTACGGGACAGTTTTACAAGGGAAATCTGCGGGATGGGGACGAGCTGGAATCGGAAGCCAGTATCGTCGTGATCGGTGACGTGGAAAAAGGAGCGAAGGTCAGCGCAAAGGGAAATATCATCGTATTAGGGGCGCTCCGCGGAGCGGCTCACGCAGGCGTATGCGGAAATGAGGATGCGGTGATCGTTGCCTTTGAGATGGCACCTTTATCCGTGCGGATCGCGGGACTTTCCCCGAAAAAAGTGGGAAATGGGCGTCACCTCGGAAGAGGACCGATGATGATCCTGTCTGAAAATGGGAAAGTTGTCGAAGAACCGATTAAAAAGAGCTTTCTGAGCGCGCTGAACTTTATTTAGGTTGTAAATAACTAACTGCCTTTCCTAAATTTTTAATAAACTCCATTTTTTACTGGAATTTTTTGCTTTTTTCATGTAAAAT